>JBCDFA010000351.1:0-8267 GCA_039178835.1 Chloroflexota bacterium | reverse complement strand
TCGAGAGGATATAGATCGGGGTCTTGCAAATGCGATGCTGAATTTGGTTGAGGGTTGGTCGTATAGAAAGCTCGTTGCCCTAGCCTATTTTACAAGAGATGATCACTGTCGTCCTCATTTTCGCTTTGGAGACGAACAGAGTGTGACTCGTCTTTCTCTTGGTGCTGATGTATATAGTATGGGAAGGCAAGGTGTGCTAATCTTGGAAGATAATACCAATTACTCAATTGATGTTGAAATATATGGGATAACTGAATTTGGGAAAGTGATTGCTGAGTTGATGGATTTATCTGACTTGGATGTTTCTGATGTTGAAGAGGTTGGTAATATTCTTGCTCAGAATATTGGACGATGGGTGAAAAACAGATCAAAGTGAGTTTTCAACGAGGGAAAGTGTCAAATTTCAAATGACACATTATGTGCCTAATGGTGTCTTGGATAATAATGACCCCTCTTGTGACCTGTTGTGAGTAGGTATTCAGGACATTACTCTTTGTGAAACAGAAGTTTACAAGTGTAAAGACTTTTGTTTTTATAGAAATAATTGACACCTGATGTTGGACATCGACCGCGAGGAATTGAGCACTACATCTATATACTCCGTCGCTTCTTACGATGGTTAGGGGATGAGGCAGACGAACATACCCTAACGACGCATACTATTCGACGCTATCAAGCAGAGCTAGGACAAGGGGGAAGCTCCAACAGAAGCCAGGTTTTTCCACCAACATGATAGTTCTTACGAAAAGCAGGAAGTGTGTTTCCTGCTTTTTTTCTGCTCTACCCTATTTACATCTACAGGCTTTAGAGATTTCCCAGAATCTCCCTGATCGGCTAGTGCACCAGATCGTGGCACAGACAGCACTTTGAGCGATTTCTCTTCCAAAGGGTGATACGTTTAGCCAATGATAGATAAAGCTACCAACGTGGTAATGGTGTAGTGAGAGTTAGCCAGTGAGAGACCTGAAGTCGTTTGGAAAGCAGATCATAGACTCTGACACTACGACTTATTTTTTTTCTGCTGTTCCTGTAGCAACTGATCGACCATCTGCGTTAACACATCAACCTGTGTATTCAGTCGTGCGACATCATGGGCATTGGGGACATCGAAAGAAACATCAGATTTTGATGTTGCAGAACCGTTAGTGACAAGTAGTTTCTTCAACCGATCTCCTTCTGACTCATCAATCGTCCCCTCATCCTGAAGATGTTGTAACCGCTGTTCGATTTCAGAGTCAACCTCACTAGGGCCACCAAATGCTGACCAAACCGAACGGCGCAGTGAGGCGAATGTGTCACCGCTGCTCTGAATAAGGCTGGTTAAGAAGCTTGTCGACAATGGTTGCTTTTGACCACGTGTTTGTAGCACAATCTGTGCAAGAATCTGTGCAGTAATATCTTCACCAGTCTCATTGTCAGTCACTTGCACTGGCTCATTATTTTGAATAAGAGCAGAAATACCTTCAAGGGTAATATATTGCTTGCGATTAATATGGTACAGTTTACGATTGGCGTACTTTTTTATGGTATGCATATTTCGATCTCCTGGCATATGCGGGGACTTTATTATAACACTCTCAATCACGACTCACAACCTGACATTGACACTCTGCGTCATAGGGAGACAGAAGTGTCGTGGAGCAACCAGAACACCCCCAACGCCATTGCGCCCGGCGAAGAGCCCGTCAACAGTTGAGCACTACCTTCTGTCTCTTGCCGATACTGCTCTATCAGACTACTCAACGCCTCTTCTGCGTCGCGGTGGCCAAAAACAACTACGGTATTATCATCACCAACTCGGGCACTATACAAACCAACCACTTCTCCAGCGTTGCGAACCAATGTCACAAGGCGATCTGCCTCATCTGCGACGCCTCCACACACACGGTAGCTTATGTGTGACTGGTGCATCAGTTCACCCAACAAACGGGCAGAGTCGACAGAATGGAGCGTGTCTTGCATGATTGCTCTAAAAAGCTGTGCACGATGCTGCTCATAAATCAGGTGTTCCGTTGCCTGACGTACAGGGTAAATCTGCTCCATATTAATCGGTGGCATCGAATTGATTCTATCACCGTAGTGTAACTGAAAGGTAGCTCCATCCAACATCGGTGGCAGGTGCTCTCGATAGTGTGTAAGCCATGCTGATGGTGGAACGTTAGCCCAGGATATTGCCGTGGGCTCAGAGGTTGTGTGCGCCAACTCGGCTATGATATGATACCCCATCAATGCCGCAACCGAGGCCACCGCATCATCTGTGCGAGATGAGCCAGTATCGATCCCCCATAGCGAAAGCTCTGCTGACAATGGCAATGACACAGGGGATTCAGCTGACTGCTGATCAAAGGATAGCAGTTGGTCCTGTTCAGCACAAACAGCCGTTACATACCCAGCTATACTTCCCAAATTGCCCACAACTTCACGCTCAACCTTGTGGCAGAGCGAAGCCATTTCAGAACCATCAAGCGGTAAATCATAGACAGCACAAACGGCACTCATCGTTGCGCCAATCAATGCAGCTGTTGCACCAAACCTCTGTTGCGAAGGAAGATCTGATGCGACAAGCAGACGTAATCCCTGTGCAAAATGCAGCCCGCGTTCACGTTGCAGGACAACCAACACTCCTGCGACACACGCCGACCACTGCTGATGTGTGTCGGCGGCGAGCAAGGTATGGGCGTCGGCATAATCCAGTGCAGCTTCCGATGGCATAATGGTTTCAATCGGCCAGACAAGATGTGGTGCTGCTTCGGTCTCGTTGAAACGCAGATTCCAGATGGTCAGTTTGGGCTCAGAGTCAGGCTGGGCAGCGACAAAGGTCGCAGTCGCAAGTGTCCAACAGATCGACTGCGAACCATGTGGGCTTCCCATAATAGGTATGTGACCCGGCGCACGTCCAACAACGACAGGAATATCGGGATGAAAGAATTCCGTATGCTGGTTGATCTGCGCTACACAATGTGTCACATCTGGTAGGTCGATACGTGGAGATTGTTCAAATTGCCACATCAAACACATCCTCAAATACATCCAAAACACAGCGAAACCGACTTCTCTCAAGAGCACACAATACAAACCTCGCTATAATACTACAACCCTGACATTTGTGTACTACCGTTGCAAAACACATATACAGAGAAGTTGACGCTCATAGTTGCCCATGCTACCATCCCACTAGCGTTGTCATCCATTCTTATACAGGTGCATTACATGGTTCAGATCCTACTCATTTTCCTGACAGCACTCACCTTTTCTATCTTAGGGACACCACTCATGCGTCGTCTTGCGCTACAGGTCGGTGTCGTAGATGCACCAAGCACACGGAAGATTCACGCCAATCCGGTACCGCTTCTGGGCGGCGCAGCGATCTATCTGGCCTTTGTCATTGCATTGATCGTGCTGGGCGATCAGTTCTATATTCGCCAATTGATCGCCATTCTGTTGGGAGCCTCGCTCGTATCGTTATTTGGACTGGTTGATGATCGTTGGGGGATGAACGCCTACCTCAAACTTGGTGGCCAGTTGCTAGCAGGTGTGATACTGATTCTCGGTGGGACAAGTGTGCACCTCTTCAGCATCGAGTGGCTCAATTGGGCGATCACTCTGTTGTGGGTGGTTGGTATAACCAATGCCTTGAATCTCCTCGACAACATGGATGGTCTGTCTGGTGGCATTGCTGCGGTGGCTGCGGCCTTCTTTTTGCTGCTTGCGGCAATGAGTGGTCAGTACCTCGTAGGGCCTATGGCCGCAGCGTTGTTGGGCGCCTGTATCGGATTCCTGCGCTACAATCTTAATCCAGCAACGATCTTTATGGGGGATACCGGCAGTTTGTTTTTGGGCTTCTTGCTGGCAGCCATTGGCATTAAGCTCGACTTTCCTTCCAATGTCCCCTGGGTCACGTGGCTGGTACCGGTGTGTGTGTTAGCACTGCCTATTTTTGATACAACCCTCGTCTCTATTTCACGGTTACGTCGCGGGTTGAACCCGCTCACCGCTGCAGGAAAAGATCATGTGTCACATCGATTGGTAGCGCTAGGGCTCACCCGTCGCGAGGCGGTGCTGGTGTGCTACCTGATTGTCGGTGCATGCGGCATGGTGGGCGTCTACATCGCACAGTCATCCTTCCCCGATGGTTATATCGCCGCTGGGTTGCTCTTCCTCTCCGGTATTATTGGCATTCTCTGGTTAGAATACACCTGCCCGGCTGGCAAGCTTCGTTCAGACACATCATAAATCTGCAGTCTCTCCCTTTCTGCATACGATGAAACTTGGAAACATATGTTGCAGGTCTTTTGCGATCTTGAATAGACAGTGTGGTAGTTTAAGAAACGATAGGGCCTAAAATCCTTGTGAGTTGGACTTCAACACGGTATTGATAATAACGCTCAGGCCGACCAGCACCAAGATACCAGGCCACCACAAACCAAATGCTGCAATAAAAGCAATTCCCAACAGCCAGATAGCACCTTGCATTCCTTCACGAAGTTGCCCATTCATGGCCGACCACACCAGTATAAGGCTCCCAATAAGCACCAAGATACCAGGCCACCACAAACCAAATCTAGCAATAAAGGCCAACCCAATCAAGAAAACACCAGCGAGAATACCTTGAAGAATATTGGGGTTCATCCCACCAAACTGGGGTAACTGGGTGGGAGGTGCCAGCGATGTCTCTGATTGGTCTGAGGGAGTACGCGATTGTAGCGGTGCTAACATCTGTTCAGAACCTGTCAGAGCGTTCCCACACTGCATACAAAACCCCGCATAAGCAGGATTGATGCCTCCACACGTATTGCACGCCACCACTTCAGCACGCTCGTCCAGCCGTTCGGTTGGTCCGGTCGCTGCCTTCTCTGCTACTGACTGACCACACTCAATACAAAATTGAGCACTTTCAGGAATATCGCTCCTACAGTTAGAACATTGTTTTGCCACTTTTAGATTTCCTCTTCACGCCGCTGCAACCGCTCAACTGTCTGTTGTTGTACCCATAATGGTGGCACACCATACAATGCACGCTGACTGTCCGTTACCCGTGGATCAACACGGCCCAATGACCAGCGACCTTCTTCTCGGATAAACTGTGTCCCATAACGCTGCGGTTTGCCCCGTGCGATCAACGAGCGATCCCATGCAGCAGCAATAATAGACCATGCACGGGGATCGCCAAGCTCACTGCTACGACGGGCAAACGTTCGCGAAAGCTCAAAATGCGCCACATCATCACCATACAGCATAATCAATGCTGCATAATAATTATCCTCACCAGAGCCAATCAAGCCCTGTCCGTACAGTTCCAGCACTCGCTCACGGCGAGATTTGGCACGTTCATGACGGTCATCTTCCTCACTATCAATATCTTCTAATTGTTCCTCCGCTAACCGCTTGAGTTCTTTACTCATGTCATCGGAGTCAAATGATTCCACAACAGTAACTCCTGTTGAATGTTTTGCTCATTCATATCATAGTTGATGTATTCATTCTATTATAGCACGCCCACATTGAATTCGGCAGTCCCAACACAGAATACAGAAATGAGGGCGCGAAAAGAAAGGAATGCCCGTCAGTACGCACTCCTTTTCCTGGAGAAAAAAATTATGCTGGAGAATAACGTTGCAGCAGTAACGCAGAGTTGTGGCCACCCAGACCTATCGAATTCGAGAGCGCAACACGAATGGGTACCTCACGCATGACGTTGGGAACATAATCAAGATCACAATCGGGATCTGGCTGGGCCAGATTGATAGTCGGTGGAATCTGGCCATCACGGATGGCCAGCGCACAAACGATAGCCTCAACCGCACCAGCAGCCCCCATCATATGTCCCAGCATGGATTTGGTTGAACTGATAGCAAGTTGATAGGCATGTGAGCCAAAGGCCGTTTTGATTGCCAGCGTTTCCGACCGATCATTGAGCGGTGTGCCGGTTCCATGAGCGTTGACATAATCAACCTCTGTGGGCTCTATGCCTGCCTTCCGAAGCGCCATCTGCATCGCCCGAGCCGCACCATGTCCATTCTGATCTGCGGCAACCATATCAACCGCATCATTGCTGCTGCCATGGCCAATCACCTCTGCAATGATCGGAGCATTCCGCGCTCGTGCATGATCCAGGCTTTCGAGCACGACAGCCCCAGCCCCTTCAGAAAGGATAAAACCATTACGGCGCATGTCAAAAGGCTTACAGGCTTTTTCAGGATGTTCAGCATCGTTGTCGAGACCACGCATGTTGATAAAGGAGGCCATGATAGTCGGATGGATAGGGGCCTCGCTACTCCCCGCAATAATGATTTCTGCATCTCCACGCCGCACAATTTCATAACCCTCACCAATGTTGTGCCCTCCCGTAGAACACGCCGCAAGGATGGCCATGTTCGGACCTTTTGCACCAAGTTGAATAGCGATATGCCCACTGGCCGCATCGCTCACCATGTTCGCAATGAGCGTTGGAGCTACCCGACGATACCCACGTTCGATATATGTTTTATGTTGTTCAAAGATTAGATCAAGCCCTCCCGCACCTGTGCCAAAAACCACGCCGACCTGCTCACGATCTACGCGACTCATATCGAGCCTAGCATCACGCACAGCTTCCAGCGTTGCATTGAGCGCATACTGCACATACAGCGACATACGACGAGCTTCGCGTGTATCAACAGCAGCATCAAGGATAAAGTCTTGCACTTCACCAGCAATCCGAATGGGCAGTTCTCCTGCATCAAAGCGAGTAATTGCGCGAATACCACTCTGACCGGCGCGGAGTGCCTGCCACATGGTCGGAATAGTATTACCTGCTGGAGTAATAGCCCCAAGCCCCGTAATAACGACTCTACGCATGTTGTTCATCTCCAATCGCAGGTGTGTTTGATATACCAGTGACCATAGACTGGATTTCTTCCCGTAACCTGACCACCTCAACATCCGATAGGCTGACAGAACGAACATCCGTATTGATACGCCGAATAAGGCCAGACAATACATGCCTGGGGCCCACCTCAACGAAGGTATCGATCCCCTGAGACATCATCGTTTGTACAGAACGAGTCCACTGAACCGGACGAATAAGTTGTTCAGACAACTCGACACGCAGTTCCTCGACTGTTGTGAGGGCCTGTGCACTAATGTTGGCAATAAGCGGAATCTCGGGAGGACGTAGCTGAATCTGACTGAGCAGCCTATTGAAACGCTGTGCTGCCTGAGCCATTAATGGTGAGTGTGAAGCAATGCTGATGGCCAGTTGTTTGACAAGCCGTGCACCACGGGCCCTAGCCAACTCCATTGCTCGTTGGATGGCCGCCAGTTCACCCGAAAGCACTGTCTGTCCCGGTGAATTGGCGTTGGCCAATGCGACAATCCCTGCCGATTGCGCCTCATGCACAACCTCATCGAGGGTTGCATCATCTAAACCTACGACAGCTAACATACCACCAGGACGCTCCACCCCCGACTCTTTCATAAGACGACCACGCTCACGTACTAATTTGAGCGCGTCTTCAAAATCAAGGACACCAGCAGCAACAAGTGCCGTAAATTCACCCAGACTGTGCCCGGCCACGAGCGAGGGGGTGAGCACATACCCAAGTGGACCAAGTTGCTCCTTCAGTGCCTCCAAACAAGCAATGCTTACCGTTAAGATAGCTGGTTGGGCATTAATTGTATCGTCAAGTTCTTCTTGCGGACCCTCAAAGCAGAGTGTTGAAAGTGGAAATTCCAGAATGTTATCAGCTTGCTCAAAAACTTGCCGTGCAGCGGGTGAAGCCTCACATAATGCCTTTCCCATTCCTACATACTGAGAACCCTGGCCAGGGAATATCAAGGCAATCCTGGCCTTTAGTACCTGTAAAACATCCATAGTTCTCATCCTAATATTTGAAACGACTACGTTAGGAAGGCTCGTGTAAGATAAATTTCGACGCGGGAGTATAGCAAGAGCTAACTTGCCTGTCAAATAGTAAAAATGAGCTTTTTGAACTTACGAACACGTTATATATCCCATCCTTGATCTGGAAGAGCACCTTTCATTACATCATACACAAGCTGGTAAACATGACGGATGGGGAGACCATGTTGTTGCGCGATCTGCCTGCAGTCCTCGTATTCTGGTGCAGCTCCAAGCATCTGGTTGTGCCACACCTTCTGCTTAACACGTACATTGCCAAATGCTGTGGAAACAATCACCTCTGTACGTTCACACACAGCGCGTTCGATGATACGACGTCGAACTCCCAGAGTGGTCGTCTCGCGCATGAGAAACGTTGTGGTCATCT
>JBCDFA010000350.1:0-8319 GCA_039178835.1 Chloroflexota bacterium | reverse complement strand
GACTGCAAATTCTTTGTGATCCATCCTCGACAATTGTTGATTGTTATGCCGATGAGCTGCCGCTAGGATGACAGGTCGCAGCCGTTGCATCTCCTGCTCAAACTCTGGCCGTACATAGGGCTCGATGGTCAAAGCAGGTGCTCGCCGTGTGTTGGTTTTATGGGTGCCGTGAAGTGGCAACTCGCGTGTGAGTGTTGATTGAGTCCCGCCAAGTGTGATGTTGGTTGGCTCACTTGCCACACCTACTGCCCAACGGAAGGGAAGTAGTATTAGCAGCACCATCGCAAAGATAACACATTTTAGTATTCTGGGATAATAACGTTTCACAACCTCTTCCCGTGATTTTTTAATACATCATTACCCTCTTGAAATGTATATGGCAATTTGTGTGCCATGTATTGCATATCTGGACACTTCTGGAGGGCGTTTCCGCATGTAGGACGATCAGAAGGGCCAATTTGGTTCACTTGTTCGTCTCCTTCGATCTCATGGTTGGGCAGATCTTGTGCATTACCTGCTCAAGTTTCGTTATCCCGTGGTATAATACGCTCTTGTGCGAAATAAAGTTCAGCATATGTGGTACTGAGTTAAGACATCGGTTAGGTGTATGGAATATCAACCAGATACAAAAAAAATTACCGGCGCAGGTGGCCCTATCGAGTACATTGAACCTGAGAGCATCGCTGAAAGTATTGGTTTGCAACCAGGTGATGCTGTGGTGAGTATCAATGGTCGTCAGTTGCGCGACGTGATCGATTATCGTTTTTTGGTCGCTGATGAACATATCGAGTTGTTGGTGCATCGTGGCGACGATGAAATGGTATTTGAGATTGAAAAAGACTTTGATGATGACCTTGGTATTGAGTTTTCTGAGCCATTGTTTGATCGTGTACGTACCTGCAATAATAAGTGCCCCTTTTGTTTTTTAACCCAGATGCCGCGTGGCATGCGGAAGTCGCTCTATCTGAAGGATGATGACTACCGTCTGGGCTTTTTGTATGGCAATTTTGTGACGCTCACCAATCTTACCGACGATGACTGGCAACGGATTGAAGAGCAACACCTCAGCCCAATGTATGTATCTACGCATGCAACCGACCGTTCGTTGCGCGCAGTGTTACTTGGTAAACCAGATGTTCCCGATGTGCTGGAGCAGATTCAGCGCTTTGGTGATATGGGTGTCGAGGTGCATACGCAGATTGTCGCTATTCCTGAACTCAACGATGGTGCCGCTCTGCATCAGAGTATTCAGGAAATGGCTGCACTGTACCCGATTGTGCAGACGATAGCGGTGGTGCCGGTGGGTCTGACCAAGTTCCGTTTTAGTGGCAAAGCACCGCAGTCAATCAAAGCTGCGATTCAGGTGCACGAGACACCTGAGTGGATCAATGAAAACTGGGAGCGTCAGCCGCTCTGGGAAGAAACTCTTACCGTCCAGTCGAAGACCGCTGCGCCAGCGACTGAACCGGATTTGGGCCATTGTGCACGCCAGCTTGTGTCTGCTGATATTCCGTTGCGCTGTTATCGCCCTGACGAGGCGGCTAAGGTCATTGATCTGATCGAGCCATATCAACAGCAGTTTCGCGAAGAGTTGGGTATTAGTCTTGTCTATCCATCAGATGAGTTCTACATCCTGTGTGAGCGTGAGACACCCCCAGCAGACACCTACGATGGCATGCCACAATACTCCAACGGTGTTGGTATGACCCGTGACTTTCTTGATGGCTGGGCAAAGGCCCAACGTCGCCTCCCGGCAAAGCTCAAGCGCTCGGCAGAAGTCACGCTTGTCTGTGGCACCCTGATTAGCCCGCTCTTGCAGCGCATTGTTGATCGGCTGAACCAAATCGGTAATCTTAAGGCCCATCTGCTGCCCGTGGTCAATCAGTTCTTTGGTGAAACTGTCACCGTTTCCGGTTTGCTGACGGGACAGGATGTGGTGCCAGTCCTCCGCGAGAGTGGTGCCGAACGTGCGATTCTCCCGCGTGTGATGTTTGACCACACGGGCCAACGCACGATTGATGAGTATTCGCCTGAGCGTATCACCACTGAGTCTGGAGTGCCGGTGGCTGTTGTGGATGAGCCGGAAGAGCTTGTACGCTACATTCGAGCGCTCACACGCAAAGCATAACATCTATTATGAAACCAATTGTTGCTATTGTTGGGCGTCCCAATGTTGGGAAGTCCACTTTCTTTAATCGTCTCATCGGTGAGCGAAAAGCCATAACCGAAGATATTCCCGGGACGACCCGTGATCGTCTGTATGGCGATACCGATTGGAATGGGCGGGTCTTTACTGTCATTGATACTGCCGGTCTGCTGTTTGAAGAGGAAGATGATGATGCTCCTCTGGCCGAGATTGGCCGTCGTGTTCGTGAACAGGCTGAGCTAGCGATTGATGAGGCCGATGCTATTATCTTTATGGTCGACTCACGCGAGGGACTGACCACGGCTGATGCGGAAGTTGCAGGGGTGTTACGCCTTACCTCGAAGCCAGTTATCCTGGCTGCCAACAAAGCGGATAACCCTGAGCGCTCACTCGACGCGGTTGAGTTCTACAGCCTGAACATTGGCGACCCCATTCCCATGAGTGCCTACCACGGTCTGAACACCGGCGATGTGCTCGATGCGCTGACCGAGAATCTGCCAGTGGTTGAGGAAGAGGATGACGAAGATTTGGTGAAAGTGGCGATTGTAGGACGCCCCAATGTGGGCAAGTCCTCTTTACTCAATAAGCTGCTGGGCCAGAATCGGAGTGTGGTGAGCGCGGTGCCAGGAACAACACGTGATAGCATCGATACGCTGATGCATGTCAATGGTGTTCCGATGTTGCTGATTGATACTGCTGGTGTGCGGCGTCGAGGCAAAATTGATCGAGGTATTGAGAAGTACAGTGTGTTACGCGCCATGCGTGCGATTGAGCGCTGCGATGTGGCTCTGTTGCTGATCGATGCCGAGGAAGGTGTCACTGCTCAGGATACCCATGTTGCTGGTATGATTCTCGAACAGCTGAAGGGCGTCGCGATTCTGGTCAACAAATGGGACTTGATTGTTAAGGATGAAACGACGTTTAATGCCTTTACCGAGCATGTTCGTGAGTGGTTCAAGTTCATTCCCTATGCACCAATGCTCTTTATCTCGGCGCTGAGTGGTCAACGCGTCGACAAGGTGTTGCCACTGGCTCTCGACATCTCTGACCAGCGCCACCGTCGCATCTCGACATCGGAACTCAACGATCTGCTTCGCAAGGCGACCTATGAGCATCCGCCGACATCGGTGCACAAGGGAGCGCATTTGCGGCTCTACTATGCGACACAACCTCAAGTCAACCCGCCCGTGTTTCTCTTCTTCACCAATGATGCCAATCAGGTGCACTGGGGATATGGGCGCTATCTTGAGAACCGTATCCGTGATCGCTATGGTTTCGACGGTACGCCGATTAAAGTTGTTTTTCGTACCCGCGACGAGAAAAAAGAAAAGAAACGTCGTTAGTTTTTGCTCGATCAAAACAGCCAGAATCGTGTTTGTGATGCCTTGCTTGTTTTGATCGCATCCATCTTTTCGTCCCAGCACGTACTAATCCATGTGTTTGTTTTTCCACCAATGCCTGTGTAGCTCAGAGCTTGTCTAGTACAACCTATATGAGTCCGAACTTAGGTATTTGGTTGACATAATAAAAAGAGTGAGGTGTCGATATGTCTACTAGCAATAATGGTGCATCACATACAAGAGAAGTCACAACGCTTGGCGGCGGTTGTTTCTGGTGTCTCGAAGCGGTGTTTGATGAATTACAAGGGGTTGAGGATGTGGTTTCAGGCTATTCTGGTGGATCAACCGTCAACCCAACCTATCAGCAGGTCTGCTCCGAGACGACTGGCCACGCGGAAGTAGTTCAAGTCACTTTCGATCCAGAACTGATATCCTTTGAGGACATTCTCAAGGTGTTTTTTAGTACCCACGATCCAACGACGTTGAATCGCCAGGGCGCTGATGTTGGTACACAGTATCGCTCGGCTGTCTTCTTCCACACCCCTGAGCAGCAGGCCATTGCCACACAAGTCATTGAAGAAATTAATAACACCGGTATCTGGAATAGACCAATTGTGACCGAAGTGACACCACTCGAGACATTTTATTCAGCCGAACAATACCATCAGGAATATTTTCAGAACAATGCGGAGCAACCATACTGTCAGGTTGTGATTGCACCCAAAGTCGCCAAATTCCGCAAAGAATATTTGAACCGCCTTAAAAAGTAGCACATTAGAATGATATGACTGATAGAACGGCAGAGGCGTTCCAGTCTCTGTCGTTTTGTGTGCTCAACATACTTTGGTAAAATGGAAGGATTTCTATGGCACGTGAAGCAACTGTAGACACAACGGCACGTCTGGAGATCAAGACGTGCCGATCCGATACATGGCTTGTGAAAATGACTCTGCTTGTCACAAGTACTTTGACGGTTATGGCAGGCGCTATTATTGCGCCATCGCTTCCTGCAATGCAAGAGAACTTTGCAACAGTTCCTAACTCAGACTTCTGGGTTCGTCTGGTGCTGACGATGCCAGCTTTGTTTATCGTTTTTGGAGCGCCGTTCGCAGGAATGATCGTGGACCGTTTTGGGCGTAAGCGACTACTGATCTTTGCGGCTCTTTTGTATGGTCTGGCCGGAAGTGCTGGCTATCTTTTACCATCATTGACGGCCCTTCTCGTGAGTAGAGCGCTTCTTGGTCTGTCGGTCGCTGGTCTTATGACGAGCGTCACCACGCTGATCGCTGATTACTACGATGGGCCAGCACGAGCACGTATTCTGGGTTTTCAGGCGGCTTTTATGGGGCTTGGTGGGACGGTTTTCCTTACAACAGGGGGCTTTCTGGCTGATCTGGATTGGCGGAACCCGTTTTTGATTTACCTCTTTGCCTTTGCCATTCTGCCTTTTATTGTTATGGTGCTCTTCGAGCCGAGACGTCAGCGTGATGACGAGCCGATTGTTCCTGTCTATTCTCCCGAGGACTGTGTGGCTGAGGCACAACGATATCGTGACGCAACAGCAGACGTTACTGCAAAGACAAAGGCCCATACAGAGCCACAGGTACCTGTGAAGCTGCTGCTCTTTATCTACAGTATGATCTTTGTAACACAGATTGCCTTTTATCTTATTCCAGTACAGTTGCCATTTTACTTAGAAGCACTTGTTCGTGCGAGTGCGGCACAGAGCGGTTTTGCTGTATCCGTTACCCCTTTCTGTTTTGCTTCAGGGGCCTTGCTTTCGGCACGTATCAGCCAGCGATTAGCTCACATTCCCTTAGTTAGTTTTTCGCTTGTGCTGGCGAGTCTTGGTTTCATTATCATCGGCATGGTCGAGAGTTACTATCTGATGTTCAGTGGTTTAGCATTGGTTGGACTTGGCTTTGGCTTTATGATTCCTCATCTCAGCGCTTGGCTGGCGAGTGCTATTCCTGAGTCGTTTCGGGGGAGTGCCTTGGGCGGTCTTACAACTTTTACATTTTTAGGCCAATTCTTGTCGCCTATTGTTGCCCAGCCTGTCATCCAGCAATTTAATTTGAATGGTATGTATCTCATGGCAGGAGGCTTGTTATGTGTGTGTGGGATCGTGGTAGCTGCTGTATTTGGCTTACGTACTTTACGCTCTTCGTAGCTATGCCGTTTGATGACATATTGCGCATCGTGTAAATGAAAATATTGTCATCTATAGCTGCGGTTGCAAACCGTGAATCAGCGATTTGAATGAGTGAAGGAGAAAGTTACTACCTGTAATTATACAAATAATCTATATGACAGAATAGTTCTATCTTAAAAAAAAGACATCGCGCACAAAGCCTAAAAATCACTATCTATAATTGGTTAGAAATGGGTGTAAGCTCTTTCCTATGAAGCATAGAGGTTCCTATGGATAGTTACCAGGTTATTAAGACTACAAGTCGGAGTATTGCTTTTGATCCAAAACTTTCATCAAGTGTTAACCATGACACTGCATAATGAAGATTGTCTGATGAGAAGACAAATCATTCAATGGTGAAATATCGGCACACATATTGCTATACTGTCCAAGGCGTGAGATGAATATGACCTATTCATTTCTAACGACAAAATAGCTACGTACCCACGTCAGCATATATCTGATCATATTCTACGTTTGTTCGATCCTACGTTGTTCCTTGAGTAGCGTTAACGTTGAATTATCTCTGTAGTACATTTCTTCATTTCACGAGGTAGTTTTATGAATGTCTTTGTTTTATGCACGGGAAGATGTGGCTCTGTTACCTTTGATAAGGCGTGTAGACATATTCGCAATTACACCAGTGCCCACGAGTCACGATCCGATAAAATCGGTGATGCTCGCTTGCAGTATCCTGATAATCATATTGAATCTGACAATCGTTTATCTTGGTTTCTTGGCCGGTTGGATCAAAAGTATGGTAACGATGCGTTCTATGTTCATCTCACCAGAGATCGCATGCAAACGGCTAAAAGCTACGCTAAACGTACTAAATCCGGTCTGATCATCAATGCGTATGCAAATGGTATTTTGTTGGAACGCAAAGAAGATTTCGACATGTTGGATGTGTGTTTGGATTATTGTGATACAGTCAATACCAATATCGAAACTTTCCTCAAGGACAAAACAAACAAAATGCACTTCTCATTGGAAAATGCGAAGGAGGATTTTGGTATTTTCTGGCAGCGAATCGGCGCGGAGGGAAATCTCACCGCTGCGCTCGAAGAGTGGGAGCGTGCCTATAACACATCAGATCGTCCGCTCAATAAAGTCACAACCAAGCCAGTTTCGGTGCGCCTGGCAGAGAAAGCGGTACGATTGGTTACCAAGTTTCCTTCTTATCTCCGCAATGCCTAAGCTCTACTGTGCTATTATGGTATGACAAAGGGCGTGTCCAAACACGCCCTTTGTCGATCTACCGATATCTCGTTTAGCGCTGTGTGATAGGGAGATAGGTCCGTTGTGCTGGTAGTACCCGTGCAGGTGTAAGTGGATCGCCGAGCAAGACAAAGGTGCGGAGCGCTTCCTGACAGCAGGTTTCGTTTGCATGCAGTTTCAGATATCCGGCGGTAACAAGTTCGCCCAGTGTCGATTGCATGGATGGGCCATTCCACAATTTCTCGTAGAATCCTTGTTGAAGCGCATCGTGTCCATAGGCAACACCATTGCCGGTCGGTCCCCACACGGCAACTGCGCCCCCATTCGGAACGAGCAGCCAGCGCTCATCGATAGTAGTGCCACTCAGTGCAGGTGTCTGAAACGCGCTGGTCAGACAGGTCATACTAAGGACGATAGACAGATTGTTCGTATTCGCGAGCTTATCTGGATCATATAAACTCAACAGATGTTGTTTGCCATCTGGTGCGGGTGGGCCGGTAACGGCCCATTGAAAGACATTACTATGCCCGGCATAGTTGATGATACCAGCCCCATTCTGAAGGGTTGTGAGGGTGCGGTCATAGGCTACTTGTGCATTTGACTCGCGCCATGGTTCATTGATCGGGTTACCATTCTCGTCTTTTTGCCATGGATCGTAGTAGATTCGTGTTACCTCAACACCGTCTGGTTGCACGTCGGCACTTGCGTCGGAAAAGGCCGCAAAATCGCCTGCACCATCCTCTCTTCCATCAACCTGGTATGCGTTGTCGGCAATATACACATTGCGCGAACCTACAGCCGGATCGACGGGTTTGGTTTCATAGTCCACCAGTTTAGTGACTACAGTGGTTAACTCATCGACACTCTTCACGGGCAGGCGACCAATGGCAAGATCAGGCAGTGGATCATTGAGTGGATTATCGCCATCTAATTGTACATAACATGTATCACATGCAGTCTCGCCCAGCCACGGATCGACCATTGCCAGATACGGTGGAATCAGATTGACATGGTTGTTTTGCCCATCACGGTTGCTGTTGGTGTAGTCGAATGGGTCTCGTGTACCATCACCAACTAATGTTACGGCTACTGGCTTACGACTCCATGTGGCAGCAGCGTGGCGCAAAAAGTCGCGGATGGCGTCGGGTGCGACATGTCCGAAACTCCAGCTATCGTAGATGGCATCAATATCGATGATACGCACAGTATGCCCCTGTGCTTCCCGTTGTGAGATCAGCGGTGCAAGTGCGGTGTGAAAGGCTTGTGGCGCGATGTAGAGCACGTCAGCATTGAGTGGGCTACTCAGATTGCTAGGGGTGTGTGCAACGACTTCGGGTACATGTAGAGACCCTGTGCCTGTTAGCAAGTACTCATGCCTTTGCACGGTCTCCTGAAACGTAACCGTTGTCCCCCCTGGTAAGCTG
>JBCDFA010000349.1:0-8329 GCA_039178835.1 Chloroflexota bacterium | reverse complement strand
GCATGGCGGGCACTGCCCATGCGGTTGAGCAACACACCACCGATACGAACCTGCGGATCAAAGTTGCGGAAGCCATCGACGAGGGCAGCCACGCTACTGGCCATACCGGAGGCATCGACGATCAGTACGACAGGGGTCTCCAGCAAACGCGCCACATCGGCACTACTGCCACGCTGATCGAGTGCACCAAAACCATCGAACAGGCCCATCACACCCTCGATCAGCGTGATATCGGCGTCGGCGCTAGTGTAGGCGAACAGCGTACGAACTTGCTCTCGATCCAACAGCCAGGTGTCGAGGTTGCGGCAGGGACGACCGGCAGCCTGCGTGTGATAGCCGGGATCGATGTAATCTGGCCCACACTTGAACGGCTGCACAGCAAGACCGAGCCGACGAAAGGCACCGACGAGTCCCACCGTCAGGGTTGTTTTGCCACTGCCACTGGCCGGGGCCGCGAGCATAAGTCGTGGTGACATAGTATTCCTCAAGGATAAAAAAGGTTACATTAATTTGTTCTGATAGACAAAAACAGCGACCTGCGTTCTGTCGCGTAGGCCAAGCTGGCCAAGGATGCTCGAAATGTGACTCTTGACCGTGCCTTCGGATATCACCAGTGTATCGGCGATTTCGCGATTGCTGGCACCCTGTGCGATTAGCCGCATCACTTCGCGCTCACGGTCAGTAAGTCCTTCAAACAAATTCAAGGACGCTTTATCAGGAAGTGTGGAGGTATGGTCAGTCGTGTTTCCTAACGAATTCACCACCTTGAGTGCCGCTGTCGGGTCGAGTTGGACCAGCCCTTTGTGCGCGAGACGCACGGCTTCGGCCAGATCCTGAGCAGGCACATTCTTTAAGATGTATCCCACTGCACCCGATTGCAGCGCCGTGATGATATATTCTTCGTCGTCGAAAGTTGTCAGCATAATCACACGGCAGTCAGGGGCTTTCTCGTGGATTTCGGCAGTCGCCGCGACACCATCCATCACCGGCATACGGACATCCATCAATACGACATCAGGGTGTGTCTCCAACACCATCTGCACCGCCTCGCGGCCATCCGAAGCTGTACCAACGACCTCGATACCCGATTGGCGTGCGAGGATCGAGACCAGACCATCGCGCATCAATTCCTGATCATCAACAATCATCAAACGTATTGTGTCTGAACCTGAGTGTGTCATAGCAGTATTATCCGGCAAATGTGCTCATTTTCGCAATCGTAATATGAAGTTGTGTGCCGAGATTCGGCTGACTCTGGATCAGCAAACGACCGTTGACCAGTTCCAGTCGTTCTTTGACGCCACGCAGGCCAAAACCCTTTGGTGGCGCATCCTGGTGTTGTATGCCGACACCATCATCTTTGAGCACCAGCATTGCCTCTTGTTCAGCAAAATCAAGGTTGATCTGGACGTGCCGGGCCTGGGCGTGCTTATGAATGTTGGTAAGTCCTTCCTGAATCGCCCGGTAGATCGCCATCAACTGCTGTTTTGAGAAGCGCGTTTCATCACCCACAATCGACAATTGTATCTTGAACGGCAGGTAATCGAGGTTCGCTATCAGCTTCTCCAGTGCCGGGCGCAGCACAAATGGAGCCTGATCGTGTCGCAGCGTACTGACCGACTGCCGCACATCGGTGAGCGCCTGATCGGTCATGCGCTTGGCGTTTTGCACGGAGGTCAGCGTCTCATCCGGGCTGTCGGCATGCAGTGTCAACGCTTTTTCGAGCTGAATACCAATGACAGTGAGATAGTGACCCAGACTGTCGTGGATGTCACGAGCGAGGCGGTTGCGCTCTTCGATCATCGCCATTTCGGCCACCTGCTGGGCGTAATGAGCCAACTCACGATGTGACTCAGCAAGTTGTTCGTGCGACGTTTCGAGATCCTCAAGCAGCGTTTCGGTACGCCGTCGCTGGGCACGTTCGCGCTGGATCACCTGGGCAGTAATCGCGACCAACATCAGCGTGATCAGAAAGAGCAAATAGTTGTTGATGCTGACCGGATCACTCAGCCAGCCAGGTTTGAGCATAAGATATTTGGCGGTAAACCATACCAACAAACCAGCGGTCACTCCCAAACCTACGATACGGCCAAACATGAAGAAGGCTGGGAAGGGGATCGCAAGATACAGGATCGAAGTATAGTTGAAGCCATCAAACCACATGACCAGTTCAATCAAGAAAAAATGCAACAACAGTGATGTGAGTGCGATTGAGCGAGGAGGAAGCTCACCAAAGCGTTGATGGACGAATCGATCCAGGCCAACCAAGCCTACAATAACGGCTACCACAAACGCAAGCTGGGGAATATTCAAGACGTGTGCATCAAAGATAGATTGAAACACTAATGCTGCAACACAGAGAACACCCACAACCAGCGTCACACTTCCCGCCGTAGTGGGAACCAGCCAGCCTGCTTCATGCTGCAGCACCTTCACCTCGGTTTGTAATTGTGTTGCCATTGTATTGCTCGATTCAATGAACGATCCAGATGATATCAGGCCATCAGCTTACAGCATAGCACACTTGCGACAGCTTGCCATACCACGAGAGAAAGAACTCCTCCTGACTTAGGTTATACGACGAAAGACAGACCTGTAGATCCATCGCAAGAAACCGCAAGATCTGACTACGGGGGAATATCCATCTCTGCAAAAAAAACTACACTGATGTCACCATAGAAATGCAAAAAGCTCTAACTTTTAAAATCAAAGGTTTGGATTATGACAACAGCAGCAACAAACACGTCAGAGGAAAATACGTCAACACGACTCAGGTGGGGACGATGGGTCGCAGGCATACTCGGTGCGTTCTTCCTTCTCATTCTATTATTGGTAGGCGGCACTGCCATCTATGCATCGAGTAATTTGCCTGAGTCGCCCATAGCTCCACCAACGGCAGCATTAAACAGTTTCGATGGACAATATCTCCTGGCCCTCTCAGATGCGGATATGGTCGCGACGGCGTATGCAGACGGTCAGCTACAACAAGTCGACGGCATTGCAGATGCCCTCACAGTTGCTTCACTCCCACTGGACACAGAGTCGCCGAATCTGACCGAACTACAGGTATCGAACTCGGTAATGACCTGGCCACAAATTATGACAGTGTCACCTGACGGCAACACGATCTATGTCGTCGAGGGTCGTCCAGAAGTCCCTGATGACGTTACTCAGTTTGAGAACGTTCAACACGACTGGCCCGCCGGTGAAGTGCTCACACGCATCGATCTGTCGGAGGGTGTCGAGAATGCGGTTGTGGAAACCTTTCCAATCGGCATAAATCCAGTTCATCTGGCACTCACGACTGATGGCGATTATCTGGCGATTGGGATGCGTTCTGCTGGCGAACACACTGCCGAAAACCACCTGGCCATTGTGCCGACTGCCGAACTGGGCAACCCAGACGCCTATCACTATTTCGCGGTCGAGAACGCCAATGGCGAAATTGTTGAGGAAATATCGAGTGTATCGTGGCATCCTTCGGGACGTTACCTGGGCGTTGTGGTGGATACGCAAGAGGTTTTCTTCTACGAGGTGAGCCACACTGACAACAATGAAACGAGCATTGAGCCCTTTGGGACACGTTTCCCTGGTGGACAGTCACTCAGCGTTGGTCGCTTTAGCGCGGATGGACGTTTTTATTTTGTGTCCGAGTTACGGTGGGCACCGGATAACGACCTCCTGTACATGCTCACCAATCCTCCCGGCGAAATGATTGCGATTCGCTTTGATGACACAGGATCGCATGAAGAAGTTTCGCGGGTGCAGGTGGGACAAAGCCCTGAGGGCTGGACATTCCATCCAAGTGGCCAATACATGGTGACAGTGAATATGCATCGCACCTATGCGCCGGATAATATCGCATTTCTCCCTGGTGGTAATCAGAACTCGTTATCACTCGTCGAGATAAATCAAGACACCGGCGAGTTGACCGTCCACGGTCATTATGGCTTCGAGGGGGTTCTGCCAGAAGATGCGGTCTTTGACACGGATGGAGATGCCCTTGCGGTAGTTATCTACGAATATCGTGAAGATAACCCTCATCGTGTTGGCGCCATTGACTTCTGGAACCTGGTCGAGAGCGATACGCCAACACTCGAACGAAGCAGCACCAGCATTCCGGTCGTACGTGGCGCACACATTATGGGGTTGGTTCCCTGATTGTAGCCTCTCTTATTGTATCCCTAACGAATCGGCCTGATAGCTCAGTCATTTATGATGATCTGTCAGGCCAGCTACTACAACAATCAAGGAAACAAAACTATGGATCAAGGTGTCATACGACCATCAGATCGGATAAACAGGTCAGGTAGCTTGACATGGGCAATTGTGATTGCGCGTGTGTTGCTTGGTGCACTGCTCATTATCAGCGTGGTAGTACGCCTGTTTTTTGGCGAGCAGAGTTCCAGTGGTTTTCCACCCGGTGCTCAGGCGTGGATCAGTGCCATGGATGCGACAGGCTATCTGCGACCATTGTTATTCCTGACAGAGTTCATCGTGGGCATTGCGCTCATCATCGGACGATTTGTTCCATTAGCGCTGATCGTCTTTGCACCCATACAAATCAACATCACACTCTTTCATCTGTTTCTCGATCCACGACCGATACGGTTAGTTCAGATTGTGTTGATGAGTGCAGCGTGTGTACTCCTTGCTTGGCACCATCGGCATGCGTTCGCGCCCATCCTACAGGCACCACCGCAAGCAACGCTACTTACGTTACGGCAGGGCGCCGAATCAACCACATCGATGGTTGTTCGCACACTGCTTGGGGCTTTGTTTGTGGTGACGGGTCTGGCAAAACTCATCTTCGGTGGGCCACAGGAGCCGACTGCATTTGTAATCGCGATGCAGGAGACCGGCTATCTCTATACGCTACTGGCACAGTTAGAAGTGCTTGTTGGGGTAGCGCTCATCAGTGGTCGGTTGGTGCTACTCGCGCTGATCGTGCTGACGCCACTGTTGGTCAACATCCTGGCCTATCACCTGTTTATCGAGCTAACCTCACCAATGTCGCTTGTTGCAGTGCTGGCAACCGTCGCTGCTTCGTATCTGACGTGGCAGGAACGGGAGAGGGTTTGGCACTTGTTTCGGTCAGTATAATCGTAATCTCATGAAAGCTTGTGGCAGGACATGCAACATACAGCATGTCCTGCCATCACTACTTTATCTACTCCTCCACTAACTCAGCCCCTAGCCGACCAAGCAACACTTGGAATTCGGTAGGATTATCTGGGTGATACTCAAACCGTGCTCGTTCTGTATACTGGGTGGTTAGTCCTGTCTCTGGATCGGTAAATGTCTCACTGATAGGGTAGCCAAACAACGCAAGCGACTCACGGAAACTTACCCCTGTATCGCCAAACTCAAGCCCCTGTGCCTGCCAGTAGCCCCAGAATGCACCACACAGATTGTGTCCAGTTTCCGCAAAGTAACGACAGTTGCCCTCGTCAACAATTGTTGTAGGTTGAAAAGCTTCATTATCCAGCAGTCCTCGTTGTTCGGCATCGACAACACCCAAACGCCCCAGCAATACCTCGTAAGGTGTTCCAGCATTCTCAGGATGATATTCAAAGCGCTGTCGTTCCAGATACTGAGTGAGATACGCCTGTCCATCATCAACGTTTACCTCTGTTTGAGCCTCTGTTAATGGGAAACCAAATACTGCCAACCCACCATTCTGCTCCCAGAAGTTCAGAAAAGGACCACGTAAGGTTCGTCCTGTCTCAGGGAAGGTGCGCTGTTCTTCGGATGGATTGGTATCATACGATTGGATTTCGGCCAGTGGAGCGGCATAGATAGCCGTTTCTTCCGATTCCACGAATGCCTGCCACACAACCCAGACACTATCGTCACCAATGGACAAGTCTAGATTGTTTACTCCTGGAGTTGCGGTTTCGAGATCAAATGTTGCCAGGGTATCGGTATCTATTCCTCGTACACGAGATGAGTCCGATAGCACTTCTTGCCAAATAACATATGGTCCTTGTACCCGTGGAAGTGAGGCATCCACCGTTGCTTCATACACCGTCTCACCAGTGCTGCGATTCAACACAATGAGCCGACGCTGTTCTTCCTGGCTGGTGGTATACACAAGGGTATCGCCATCCACGTCATAATCAATGACACCCTCTGCTTCAACAGTAGGCCCCGTCTGTGTGTTACTAAGCTCAATGCTTCTTAGAGTTCCGTTATCATTTATGTACACACGACCATCATTTAGCACTATTGGATTATACGAATTGAAGAGTTGATAATTTGTCAGATCAACCACTTCTACCGAGTTTGCCATACTAGAGAGATCGCGTGACATAAGCCGCGAGCCCTCAGAGTCAGTTGCTTCAATCCACACCACAAGATTACCGTCAATATATGGTGTTCTTTCATCAGCGGATGTCGTGGCAATATCAAAGACTTCATCCGTTATTAGATTCTTTCCGCGAATATCATAAGGCGTCCCTTCCTCTCCTGTAGAACTTTCAGCCCATACCACAATTTCGTTACCCTCCTCTGTGACAGCAGGAGCAGTTTGATCACCAGTACCAGTAGCGACAGGAAACGTTGTACGATCCGTCAATCGCGCTGCGTAGACATCACCATCACGTGGGAAAAGTGGTCCTTGCTGTATGTCGTACCAAACAACGAGGTCACCATCAATACGAAAATCACTGTGTAGTCCTTGTGGCACAAGTAAAGGGGGCTCTGGTGTTTGCGCGTATGCTGAAACGATGGTGGTTAATCCGAACACCGCTGCGAAACTACAGGTGACTACCTGACGTAACATATAGTTATCCTTTCAATTCTCTAAAGCGATAAATGAACTTCTTTTTTACGAAAGCAAGTCTAACATGGAATTTTAAGAGAAACGATGAGGGAAAAATGAATGTGAAATGACGTGAAGCTAAATGAGTATCAGATATATCTCAGTTCGTGGAAAATAGTGAGTATCATTCTATGCCTCATCTTCCCGATCAAGATAGGCGGCAATCCAATCGCGTGCCTGTTTTGCACGCGACGGGTTGCGGCCTGCGGTGCTCACCGCGATGGTCAGTTCATCATTGCGATACACCGCCGGCACATGAAAGGTACCTTCAGCCGGGTGGTCAACCACATTGCACAACAGGCCGCAGTGTGCCGCATCCAACGCCACCTGAGCATTCACTTCGCGTTGATTGGTAGCTGCAAACACCAGACACAGTCCCTCTGGAGTATCCTGCTCCAGGTCTCCAAGTTGGTAGACACGCTGCTCCCAGGTAAGGCATTTTTCTTCAACCAATTGCTGCAAGCGGGGAGTGATTACTGGACTAATGAGTCGTACTGCTGCTTCGACAGCCAGTAAGCCGTGCACCTTACGTTCGGCCACCCGCCCACCGCCAACCACAATCGCCACGATATGCTGCGTGAGGGTAATGGGATAGGTTGGCTGAGGGTTAGTCACTATCTTTTGGCCTTTTGTTAAGGATAACTAAAACAGTAAGTATCATCCCAGCCATGAGTATCGCCCGGCGAACGATCCGGCGTGCCTCCGCCAACATCACAACATCAGGGGTTTGGTGGCCATCGCCGAGCGTGTAGTGGTCACGTTTGGTCAGCGTGGTGTCAAGCGCCCCCGCCATCGTCGCCATGGGCCAGCCTGCGTTGGGCGATGCTGTGCGCCCCTGATCGCGAATGGCCACCCGCAACGCTACAGCGCCACGCCCATTGGTAACCTGCGCCGCCATGGCAATAAGCACCACCGTCAACCGCGCCGGAGCAAAGTTGAGCAGATCATCGCAACGGGCGGCGGCCTTGCCCAGATACTCATAGCGCTCGTTGCGATACCCCCACATGCTGTCGGCAGTGTTGCATACGCGATATGCGACGAGTCCTGGCAAGCCGCCCAGCAAATACCACCACAACGGCACTATTACGCTATCCGAGAGATTCTCAGCCAGCGACTCGATGGCAGCGGCGGAAACCTCGGCAACACTCAGTTCATCGGTTGGTCGACTGACGAGGTGCCACCCCAGAAGCCGCCGCGCCTCTACCAGATCATCGCGCTCCAACGCCTCTTGCACCTCACCAACCGCCCGATCCAGTCCACGATACGCGAGCAGCGTTGAGGCGAGAGCGCCCTGCACCAGCGACTGGCGTGGCACCAGCGCCGCCAACGCACCGCCCAGAGCCATCCCACCAGCCAGCCAGCCAGACCCCCATGCCAATCGTGCCACCTCTCGTTCGGGAGCCAACCGTTCGCCCAATGCAAACCAGCGCCCCATCAGCACCACCGGATGGACATTGGTAGGAAGCTCATCGAGCAGTTGGTCCAGCATCAGCGCAAGCAAAAGAT
>JBCDFA010000348.1:0-8382 GCA_039178835.1 Chloroflexota bacterium | reverse complement strand
GTAGTCAACCGAGACACAACGCCCGATGGTCAGGGGGCCATCGTCGGGGTCGAGGCGGGTGCTGTCGGTGGCGGTAAAGCTGCGGCCACTGACGACCCAGGTGCCAGCAGTGCCGGAGGGGCGGGACTCGATAAAGCCGTAATAATCGCTGTCTGATTGTAGAATATTGCTACTTGCCTCGTTTGTCGGTGCTTGTGCGTGAACTATTGCATAGGACGTTGAACTCATGATCACTAATAGTACGATACTCAAAGATACAGTGGTATAATAATGTAACTTCGTTGAAATTGCCCTTTTCATTACAGATATTCCTTTTGTACAATATATATTCGTGAGATTTTTGTATATTCAGATTATAGGAGATAGCTGTAGTCGGACTTAAAGCAAACTGAAGATTTACTGAAGAAGCAGGATACTTTAGGTGATTGTGTTGGAGATTGAGTCACATTGCTCACAGAACTCAAGCACGACACAGTTGAAAAATGCCGTGTTGTCCCAGTTGATCATATGTCCTGCATCTGGTACAGTTTGCAATTCGGCATTAGGAATGCGCTGCTGCATCTTACGTGCCTGCGTGTGTGTTTGGCGGTAGTGTTCACCAATGAGGATCAAGGTAGGACAGGTGATGTGTTGGATGCGAGTGCGGCTGTCAAAGGTAAGCACAGCCTCCCAGATATTGAGATAGTTCGCTTTGTTATCGGCATGGCGCACCATTTCACGCTCAAGATAGGGCCCGACCTCTGGACTCCACTTCCCGGTCTGTTGTGCGCTCAAACGGGTCATAGCCTCAACACTCATCAAACGGAAAGTCCAACGAGCCATGATTGTCTGGAGTGTTTCCCACCACGTAGAGGACGTACCATACGATGTTTCAGCGAGTATGAGGCAGCGGATGCGGTCGGGATAGCGAATCGCAAGCTCCTGGGCTACCATTCCCCCGAGCGAGTGCCCGCAACAGATGACTTGATCAATACCAAGCGTGTCAAGCAACACAACGATATCGCTGGCAAAGAGCGCTACTGAGTAGGGCGCATTGGTGTATGAAGTCTCGCCATGGCCCCGGAGATCACAGGTGATGACCTCATAGTGCTCTGCAAAATCCTCAAGCTGTGGCTGCCATTCAGTCTGCGAGATAACCCCACCATGAATGAGTAGAATTGGTGTCCCCTCGCCACAGACATTATATGCCATACTAATATCATTTATCGTGGTTGTGGGCATAGACGTTCCCTGCTTCAGTCAGATCAGTAACAAACTCATCCATATAGCGATGGACATCCTCGGGGTTATCCCAGTTCATGGCGTGAAATGCGCGTGGTACCACGTGGTGTGTCGCGTTTGGAATATGACTGGCCAGATAAGCCTGTTGGTGTTGTACCAGCCAGTCGTCTGCACCTTCGAGAATCAGCGTGGGGCAGCTGATCTGTGCTAGCCCTGCGCGGCTCTCCATACTCGTAACAGCATGCCAGATCCGTTGCCAATGCCCATACGGGATCTGTTGCATCGCCTGCTCAATCGATTGGCCAGCGGCAACCGAGTGTTTCGCCATTGATTGCCCGGTCCAGCGGGCCATGAGCGACATCGGGATGAGGCGGGCAGACCAGCGATTGATTGGTACTAGTACACGTTCGCGCCAGTTGAACCTATTGGTGCAGGGTGTGCCCATCAACACCAGGGCTGCCACTCTTTCTGGATATGCGATGGCCGTTTGCAATGAGATATGTCCGCCCATCGAAAGCCCGACTAGAATAGCTTGACGGATGTCTAATGCATCAAGCAACCCAACCAGATCGCGGCGAAAATCGGCAGAGTCAACGGGGCCGTCTGGCAGAGTCGAACGGCCATGACCACGCACATCCCACATAATGACTCGAAAACGATTGGCAAAATAGGCGATTTGCGGCTGCCATTGTGTGTGATCCCAGCCTGCACCATGGGTAAATACCAGCGGAGGGCCATCCCCAATTACTTTGTAATACAGTGTCACGCCGTTTGTCTCAATCGTCGGCATCTTCTTGCTCCTCGTGTTGACTTGTGTATGTTTGTTTAACTTCATTGATAAGGTGCCGCAGCGCCTGTTTACCCGCCTCACTATCCCCATTTTCAGCGGCAAACCCACGCCGCACCAGATCGGCAAGGGCAGTGGCAACCTCCTCGAGTGCTGGTGCTTGCTCAGAGGCGATGAAGGTTTCGATCTGCATCAAACCATACGCGATGATACTGAACAGGTAAGATGTCATCGTTGCATCAAGGTCATCTCGTATGAGGCTGGCGGTCTGCATGCGCTGGACAAATGCCTGCCCAAACAGAAAGCGCTGAGTGTAACGGCCTGGCCCCTGATGTCGTACATAGTCCCCCAGGATGCGGCTGTCGCGTGTGTAGAGGGCACGCATAAGTGGATGGGCTGCGAGCGCGAGCAGTCCGTGGTAATACATCCGGTCAATGGTGCCACCCTGCGGATCGTCCTCCACGCGGGACATTGTGTCGTCTAAAAGCTGTTGTGCCTCGCGAACGAGCAATGCACTGAAGAGCTGCTCTTTGCCTGGCCAATGCAGATAGATCGCGCCTTTGGAGACACTGGCCTCGCGTGCGATGTCACTTACGGTTGTTTTGTCGTAGCCATAATGGGCAATCAATGTGGCTGCGGCATCAAGGATGCGGTTGGCACGAATGGCATTATTCATGATATTTGACCAAAAATACTAATCTGGTCAAATGGTACCATGCTATTAGACTTCTTGTCAATTGAACGAGGAGAACTGAATCAGACTTTTGTCGGATTTGTCGCGATATCCCGATCCATATAATAAGAACAATCTTCTATTAAGCGAGGTAAACACCAATGAAATCGCGTTAAGCCGTACAACTGATCATCTGTACAGCAGACGATATCGTCTAAGGACATCTGTGGTGTGTACCATGTGATGTCAGATCTGTGCACGGCTTTGCAATGTCATTGGTTGGACATAGGGCACTACCTGTGTAGCTTGCTTCCTCTCTTATCTTGACCAACCATAAAACCTTCATCAACGAAACAGGACTCGTGTAAGAGAATCCTCATTGTGTGGCTGCTGCCATGATCCATGTTGTACAGCCACTGTCCACTGTCGTTCTATAACCAACAATCTAACAAAAGGAAAAACAACATGACAGCCACACTACCGGCAGGAATAACGATTCGTGCTCCCAAAATGGATGATGCTGAGGCCGTTGTTGATCTCATCAACACATGTGCTGTAGCTGAAGGCGGCGAAGCAGATGAGAATGTGAGCGAGTTACTGGCCGATTGGAAAAGCGGGGAGATTAGTTTGGAGACAGATATCTGGTTAGCTATTGCACCCAATGGCAAGATCATCGGATATGAAGAGTCTCGGCCTGATGAGTCCAACCCAACAGTCATGGTCGATGGATATGTGCATCCAGACTATGCGAACCAGGGTATTGGCACCTATCTGTTGCATTTGGCAGAAGAGCGGGCTCGTACACTACTTGACGCCACACAGTCAGAGGTAATATTACGCTCTCACACCAATATGGCTAACGCTCATGCCTCACAGTTATTTGCGAATGCACAGTATACGTTTGTGCGACGGTTCTGGCGAATGGAGATCGAAATGGAACAGGCACCAGCGTTTCAGTATCCTGCTGGCATTACGATTCGGACGTTTGTGCCAGATCAGGATGAGCGGGTCTTCCATTCAGTGATAGAGGAGTCATTTGCTGAGCACTGGGGACATTCGCCCACATCGTTCGAGTCCTGGGTACAGAAGCTGCCACATCGTGAGGATTATGTTCCTTCATTGTGGTTTCTGGCCTTTGATGGTGATACGGCAGTTGGGGCGGTACTCTGCTACGACCGCGAGGTGTTTGGCTGGATAAGGAGTCTGGGTGTACTGGTGCCGTGGCGTAAACGTGGTGTTGGTTCTGCTCTCTTATACCACGTCTTTGATGCTTTTTACCAACGGGGCCAGTATCGTGTGAGTCTCGGTGTTGATGCCGAAAACGAGACGGGTGCCACCCGCTTGTATGAACAGGTAGGTATGTCTGTGGCCGAACAGTATGATACCTACGAGAAAAAACTTACGCTGTCATAGACGAGCCTGGAGACTGTGGAGGCATTGCTGTCATAGTCTCCATTGATCTGTCATTTAAGGATGCGCCACACGAATAAGCTGATGGGTCTGTGGCGTATCTATTGTGACAGTTGCACCGTCGAGCCAGCGGATTTCAACACCATCAATGTGCTCAAGTGTGCCCAGTCCAAAGTGTGCGACAGGTTCCATCTGACACAGGTAGCCGCTGCCTGCATCGATAGCGCGGCGTTGCGTGCGTCCACCTGCGTGAAGCGTAACAATGGCACCTCGTGCAGGGGCGCCTTGTTCGGTGAATGGCAAGACACGCAGCCAGGCATTGTTATTCTCTGGGGTATGGTAGAGCGTAAGTGGTTGTGCATCGGTTTCGCCATGAGCGATAATAAGTTCGAGACGCCCATCGCCATCAAAATCCCCGACTGCTGCGCCGGTTCCAAGGCCGCTTGGCTCATCGGCGTCCCCAATATCGAGTGGTACCCAGACACCATCGCGTTGCCCAAATAATCGATTCGGTTCACCAATGTTGTTAAAAAAGAGCTCCTCATAGCCATCGTTATCAAAATCGGCAGCGATCACGGTGCGAACGCGTGAAGGAGTTGCCAGTATTGGTGTGGCTTGATCGGTAAAGTGCCCCTGAGCAGTCTGGACGAAGAGTCGGTGTGGTCCTTCCCAATTGCCATACGCGAGATCGAAACAGCCGCTCTCGTTGGTGTCAAGGATGGCCACCCCACGTCCGTGTTCGAAGCGATCATTGATACCAGCCTCCTGTGCTATTTCACTAAAGGTACCATCACCATTATTGCGGAAGAGAAAATTAGAGCCACGTTCGTTTGCGGCAAAAAGATCCATTCGCTCTGATACAAGGGGCAATGCAACGACACTACGCCCACCTGTCACAAAATTGAGTTCGGCCTCTGGTGCTACATCCCCCAGACGACCTTCAGGGGTAAATTCATAGAGGCGCATGGGGCCACCATAGTTTGCGACAAAAAAACCATACTGCCCGGTGCCATAACGATCTAACGCAACGACAGAACGCCCTGCTGTCAGATTCTGGACTTCCTGGTACTCGGGGAGTGAGAAGAGGTCGGTCCACTGCTCATCGCGAACGTCAAACAACCGATCTCCGACATTTTTGCGCCCACCAAAAGTGTCTGTATTGAGCACATACAGTTCTTCACGTCCATCGCCATCGATATCCCCAGCTGCAACACCAATGGCCTGACGTTCTGCATCTGCGAGATATTCATCGGCAATATCTACAAACCCTTGCCCATTCCACTTCAAAACGAGATTGGGAAAGCCAAAACCGGCAACAAATAACTCAAACGTACCATCATGGTTGATGTCGGCCACGGCAATACCATAGTTGAGTTGCGTTGGATTATCAAGTAATAGGGTAGTCTGGTTTGTAAACATGATGCTCTCTCTAGACATGTTTCTCTCAGCGGTCATAGTAGGTAGAACGTCGTATGATATGAATCTTAATCGTGGTATTATTCAAGGTATAGCTCATATTGTCAACACACGTATACAAAGGAAAACAGTAATGCCATCAGTCATGCCTCTGGTGCGCCCCGATATTGCCGACCTTGAGCCATATACGCCGATTGAACCATTCGACGTGTTGGCGAAGCGGCTAGGGTTGTCGGTAGAGCAAATTGTGAAACTCGATGCCAATGAGAATCCGTATGGACCGTCTCCACAGGCGCTTGTGGCCTTGGCAAACCTGAGTGGGACCACTGAAGTAGCAATCTATCCTGATCCTAATCATACAGCATTACGTCACGCGCTCAGTAAGTATACGCAACAATCGTCTGAACGGATCATTTGTGGGACAGGTTCGGACGAGATTATTGATCTATTGATGCGAATCTGTTTGCAACCGGGCGATGCCATTATTGATTGTCCACCAACTTTTGGTATGTATTCGTTCGACGCCGGAGTACAGGCAGCACGTGTAATAAATGTTCCTCGTGATGAGTCGTTTGATCTTGATCTGGCAGGGATTGCTCAAGCTGTTGAGCAACACCACGCTAAGATGATATTTATTGCTGCGCCCAATAATCCCACAGGAAATCCAATTAGCCAGGAGACGCTTGAGCAGTTGCTTGAACTGCCGTTATTAGTAGTCATTGATGAGGCGTATGCAGAGTTTGCTGGTACCAGTGTTGCCAGTATGGTTGGTCAGTATTCTAATCTGGTGGTGCTACGAACCTTCAGCAAATGGGCCGGTCTAGCTGGTTTACGGATCGGCTATGGCCTGGTCCCCGAAGAGTTGATTACCCACCTGTGGAAGATTAAACAGCCCTATAATGTGAACATAGCTGCTCAGGTGGCGGCACTCGCCTCGCTGGAGGATACCGAGCATCTGCTAGTTACTGTGGCGCAAGTCATTGATGAGCGCGTGCGTCTCTATGATGCCTTGCGGGCGTTACCGGGGTTTCATGTCTATCCAAGTAGCGCCAACTTTCTGCTCTGTCGGATTGGCAAACTGCCAACTACCCGTATCAATGGTGCACGGGAACTACGCGAAGCATTAATGCAACGGGGTATTCTGGTGCGTTTCTACAACAAACCATATCTACGTGATTGTATTCGTATCAGTGTTGGGACTCCAGCACAGAACGATTTTTTGTTAGAAATAGTGCGCGATCTTTTGTCAGTCTGATAGTATCTACATTGAGGAGTTTATGGCATCTGAAAACCTACACGACCTACGGGATTTTGCCGCCGAATTAGCGTGGCAGGCTGGTAAATTGACATTGCGTTATTTCCAGACTGGTGTTACTACCGACTTCAAAGCGGATGAATCACCGGTTACCATTGCCGACCGCGAGGCAGAACGGTTGATGCGAGAGATGATTGAGTCCCGCTATCCACACCATAGCATCCTGGGTGAAGAGGAAGGGGAGACGCGTCCCGGTGCAAGTCATCGCTGGATTCTCGATCCGATTGATGGTACTAAGACGTTTGTTCGTGGCGTGCCTCTATATGCAGTATTAGTTGGATTAGAGCAAGAAGGTATGCCTGTGATTGGAGCAGTCAATATTCCCGCGATGGGCGATTTTCTCGTTGCAGCGCAGGGTCAGGGATGCCAGTGGAATGGTCGGCGCGCACAGGTCTCACAGGTTGATAAGCTCAATGAGGCATTGTTGCTCTCCACCGACACTGAGAGCATGGCCAGGTTTGATCGTGAGCCCCACTATCGTCGGCTGGTGGCCTCGACGAAAATGCAGCGCACCTGGGGTGATGCTTATGGTTATGTGTTGGTCGCCACTGGACGTGCTGAGGTAATGCTCGATCCAGCTATGAGCGTGTGGGACTGTGCGGCGCTGCTACCGGTAGTGCAGGAGGCCGGTGGTCAGTTTACTGATTGGCAAGGCACTCCTACGATTCACAACGAAGAAGCGATTGCCACAAATGGCATACTTCACGAAGAAGTGTTGCGTTTGGTAGCTGGGTGAGAGAGAAGACCAACTCCCTACTCCGTCAGCCGGAAGTTGTCGAAACGCACGCTTACAGGACTCCCAGGATCGCTGGCCACAACAAGACCAACCAGGCCACGAATCGGTTGGGGTGTCTCAAGTTCTGCTATCTCTGTATCGTTGATGGTAATACGCAGCATACCATCGTCAATAGACAGACCAAGCTTGTTTGTCTCGTTGGCTCCTGGGTTTACCTCTCGCACCTCGACAGGCGAAATCAGGGATACCGATTCCCCGCTGCTATCGCGGTAGTTCATCATCAGTCCTCCCTGTGGCAGGAGATAGAGCGTATAGTAATCAAATGAGCCGCTGTCACCAAAGAGTACCCCATAGCGGACATTTTCAGCGTTCCCTTCCACTAAAGTGACATCAACGTCTAGTGTAAAATCTCCTACATCAGAAGCCCCATTGGGTAATGGTTGTTGCCACGTGATAACACCACCGTCTGTAGCGATCTCGTATCCTCCATCGACAATGAGCGTACTCCCAGTGCTCCATTGTGTTGTAGCAGGATTGCTAAAGTCTTCGTCAAGATTAAACGGCCCGACTTGCCCTTCAATATTATCAAAACGTACAATAGTCCCGCCCTCGTCAAATGTCGCGACTCCTAGTGTGAGTTGCCCTGCTGCAGGGTTGTCGTCGATAGCGGCGGTGATCTCTGTCCCGTTGATCGAGAGAAGTAAGTCGCGGCCCTCTGCGACTATGCCCAGTCGATTGGTTGCATTCAAACCCGTCTCGATCTGTGGCTCGAAAGTCCAGGGAATGACCGACTCATACTCGTTATTCTGTACGCGCACCAATCG
>JBCDFA010000347.1:0-8383 GCA_039178835.1 Chloroflexota bacterium | reverse complement strand
GGAACTAGCAATTTCTATTCGTGAGCATGGCATTATTCAGCCATTGATTGTGAGTGAGATCGATGATGGGTTGTATGCACTTATTGCTGGTGAGCGGCGCTGGCGTGCGGCACATCAAGCGGAACTTACCAAAGTACCCGTCATCATCCGTGAAACGACGCCACAAGAATTACTCGAATTAGCACTTATTGAAAATGTCCAACGTGCTGATCTAAACCCGCTTGAAGAGGCACAAGCTTATCAAAATCTAAAGGACGATTTCAATTTAACTGATAGTGAGATTGCTCAACGAGTTGGTAAAAATAATCGTGTGACGATTGCTAATACACGTCGCCTCCTCAATCTTCCAGAGCGTGCAAAGGAAGCGATTCTGAGTAATACAATCAGTGCTGGTCATGGACGTGCATTGCTCAAACTTGAAACACCTGAGCAACAACTAGCTGCTTTAGCAATACTGACAACAGAAGACCTAAGTGTTCGCGATGCTGAGTATCTTGGTGATATCGCCAAAGAATACAATGGCAATATCGATTATGCTATTGCAACACTACGTCAACAGCGTGGGTCACGCCAAAATACATCAAAAGCTAAAACAGAGCGAAAAACAACAAAGCAACAGCATACTGAACTATCTGATGATGATCAACAGGTCGCACGTGAAATGGAACATATTCTTCATGTACCTGTTCGTTTATCACGCTTTGAAAGTAAATTACAGGTAACTCTCGAATTTAACTCAGACGAGCAGTTACAAGCTTTTTTTGATCTAATTAGTAATACTTAAGTATGTCTATAGTATTATTCACACTAATGAATAAATCGATGAAGCTGCAATTGCCCTACACGATGTGCAGAGGAAGGTAGCAGTACAATGTTGCCAAAATGGTTAGATGCCAAAATTCGTCATATTATAGGTGTGATCGTTGCAAAAACCCTTGGACGCACCTCACTGACCGCTACAGATTTGACCTTGATTGGCTTTGCCTTGATTATCGGCTCGATATGGTTGCTTGCTACCGGCTCATTTTTCTGGGCTGGTTGTCTTATTCTTTTTGCCAGTATTTTTGATATGCTCGACGGTGCTCTTGCACGGGCAAAAAATGAAGAAAGTGAACTGGGTGCATTTCTTGACTCAACCTTAGATCGCTACTCTGAGGTATGTATCTTCTTCGGCCTGTTACTCTATTATTACCAGAATATGCCTGGATCTATTGAGATAATTCTGATCTTTATTGCTGGTGCTGGATCTTTATTGATTAGCTACACACGCGCTCGTGCAGAGTCTCTCAGTTTTGACTGTAAAGTAGGCCTTTTGGAGCGACCTGAGCGTATTATTATGATTGTATTTGGCCTGTGTACAGGATGGATTTCTGTTATTTTATGGGCACTAGCGATTTTGACACATCTAACAGCCTTGCAACGTATCGTTTATGTGTGGCGACAAAGCCGCCGCAATACTGTTGCAAAACAATCTGTTTCACTGATGCAACGTGGCGACTATCAATAAGTGTTTCACGTGTAACACAACCATAAGTAAAGTATAATTATGCAACTAGATGTACAAAACCTAAGCCAACCAGAGCTATACAAACTACTGACTGGCTGTATTATTCCTCGGCCTATTGCTTGGATCTCGACCATCGATACTCATGGTATACCCAATCTGGCACCCTTTAGTTTCTTCAACGGAGTTGGCTCCAATCCACCTGCTGTTAGTATTGCCGTTGGCGCTACGGAATCGCAGGATGGACGGAAAGATACACTTCGCAACATCCAAACAACCAACGAATTTGTCGTTAATATTGTCAGTGAACCATTAGCTGAGGCAATGAATGAAACAGCTATTAATTATCCCTCCACTATCAATGAATTTGAAGCAGCAGGACTGACTATGGCGTCGTGTGCGATAGTCCAGCCACCTCGTGTGGCTGAAGCACCAGTAAGCATGGAGTGTCATCTCTATACGACAGTGCCAGTTGGTAATGGACCAGGAAGCGCTACACTCGTTGTTGGGACTATCGCTACAATTCATATTCGTGATGATATTATCAATGAACGTTTACATATCAACGTTCAACGCTTGCAGCCGATTGGACGCTTGGCTGGCTCCAGTTACGCCTTTGTTCGTGATGTCTTTGATATGCCACGTGCACGTTATAACAGTGAGACAGATAAGGTAGAAAGATCGTAGAGAGATGTATTTCATCCAAGTATTTCTACATCGTTGTGGATAGAGCAAAATTGACTATTACACAGCATTGTCAAGCATTGCGACCTTGCTAAACGATGTGGTACAATGCCCAGCGCTGATACCTATTTGCATATGTTTGGATGCCTAATAGAGATATATGTTGCTTGAACTCAACATTCGTGACTTTGCCATTATTGACCAGTTACATCTTCGTCTAGGTGATGGCTTCAATGTTCTTACCGGTGAAACAGGTGCTGGTAAATCCATTATCATTGATGCCTTAGGAACATTACGTGGTGATAAAACTGATCCTACCTTTGTCAGCGCCGGTGCAGAACGTGCTCGGATCGAAGGTGTCTTCAACCTTACGGATCGTCCCGACGTTATTCCCCTTCTACAAGAATTTGGTCTCTGGGATGACAGTGACGAGACCCTGATTCTTTCACGTGAAATCAATGCCGAAAGTGGCCGTAGCGTGGCCCGTATTAATGGACGCGCAGTCAACAGCAGTGTCTTGCGAGAGGTTGGGAGTCGTCTGGTTGATATTCACGGTCAACACGATGGTCTTACCCTGTTCAATGCCCGTACTCATGTCGAGATGCTTGATAGGTATGCTGGGTTGCTCCCCCTTCGTGAAAAGGTGACGAATAAAGTGTCAGATCTCCAGAGAGTGCGTGATGAACTGGCAAAAATGCGCCAAGCAGCCACACGCCGCACAGAACGTATTGAGGAATTGCGATTTCTCCTCGAAGATGTGGAAGCAGCGCAGTTACGTTTGGGTGAAGAAGAGGAATTAATTCAAGAGCGTGCAGTTGTACAAAATGGCGCACGTATTAGTGAGATTGTGCAAGAAACGTATGGCCTCCTGTACATGGGTGAACAGAGCGACGATCAAACGAATCAATCGATCATTGATATGATGGGCTCTGTTGCTACTCTTCTCGAAGAACTGGCTCGTCTCGATACGTCACGGGAAGCGACATCAGAGCAATCTCGCGAGCTTCTATTTGCACTCGAAGAAGTCGCCACTGGAATACGAAGCTATCGTGACTCCATTGATTTCGACGCATCACGGCTTGACGAGATAGAAGATCGTTTAACCGTTATTCGTGATATGCAACGAAGACATAGAGGCACAGTTGAGCAAATTCTTGAACGTGCTGATGCGGCTGAAGCAGAAATTGATCGCTTGATCCATAGCGAAGAGCACATGGCAGAACTTGAAACACAGGAAACATTGATCCGTACAGACCTTGGCACCCTTGCTGCAAAACTATCGCAGGATCGTCGCATTGCAGCCGATCAGCTTGCGACAGCCGTTGAGGAAGCAGTACGCGAACTTTCGATGCCGCATGTGCAATTTTATGTGAATATGAATTACTTGGATGATCCTGATGGTGTGCCGTTGCCAAACACCGAGACGTCAGCACAGAGATGGCTCGCTTTTGACAAAACAGGTATCGACCAGGTTGAATTTATGCTATCTCCCAATCCAGGTGAACCCCTCAAACCGTTAGCACGTATTGCATCGGGGGGTGAGAGTGCTCGACTATTACTTGCACTAAAATCCATCCTCTCGCGTGTTGATGATGTTCCTACTCTGGTATTTGACGAAGTTGATGTTGGTGTCGGTGGTCGCGCTGGTCAGGTCGTAGGTGAAAAACTATGGGGAATCAGCATACAACATCAAGTGATCTGTATCACCCATCTACCCCAGGTTGCTGCCTTTGGAGATACACACTTTACTATAGCAAAACATATTCTGGGTTCTTCTCTCAATGATGATCTTCGTACACGTACCAACATCCATAGCTTGATTGGTGAGCAACGTACTGAAGAACTGGCAGCAATGCTGGATGGGACACCCGTGAGTGAGCACAGCCGCCGGAGTGCTCAAGAGATGCTAGAACGTGCAAAAGTACTGAAACAAAAAAACGCACGCGAGGTTCAACAACCACTCTTAGTACGTTGAGTGTGCCATCTGACGGAGAAGAACCAAGAGTTACCATCACACTGCATCATATACCCATCACAGGGAGGATATCCATTGATACAGCAACAGACCGCAATCGCACGATGGTGTGAACGCATTATCGAGGGCGGATGGCTTCTGGCTGTGGTGTTTATACCAAGCTATTTTAACCTGCTCTCTTCGCGTCATTTTGAACCAGATAAATCGACTTCTTTGCGAGCCATTGTGTTGATTATGGCAGCCGCAGCTATTATTCGATGGCTAGAATGGCTAAATAATCGTCCCCCAAAGCCAAAAATAGAGGACTCAGAAAAGCAATCTCCTGGCCTCCTGCACCGTATCTGGAGGCGTATAACTGCTATTCCATTATCTATTCCAGTACTGGTATATGTCATCGTTTTTCTGTTTGCCACTATCGTATCTGTCACCCCATATATGAGTTTTTGGGGATCATATCAACGGTTGCAGGGAACTTACACCCATTTATCGTACATCGCCCTCGGTAGCATCGTTGTCATGAACATGCAGCGTCGTGAACAACTCGAACGCCTTATTACCATATCAATCTTAGGAAGTCTGGTTGCAGTTGGGTATGGATTTATTCAGCACTTCCGGCTTGATCCGCTACCATGGGGTGGTGACGTTGTGTCACGGATTGCTTCGACAATGGGGAATTCTATCTTTGTTGCTGCCTACTTCATCATGATTATCCCCTTTGCCCTGTATAAAACGATAGCCACCGCTCACGCCGCAACCCAATCGCCGCCCTCAAAACGCCCTGGTGTAGATTGGGGGTGGGCCATTAGCTATGTTCTGCTCGTGATCGGTAGCCTCGCCATTGTATTTGCTGCTATCCAATTTGTTGCAGTTGTCCGCACTAATGATCTGCGTTACTGGTGGGTCTATCCTGGTTCACTTGTTGTGGCACTCCTTCTCTACCTCATCCCAACTTTACGCCCACATAATGCTGAACGTATTAACATCCCAATGTTACTGCCTGGTATTGTCGCCATAACCTACGTCCTGATGCTTGGATTATTCTTCTCATCTGGCCAGGCTTCCGATGGACAGGAAGTTCGACCATACGGGGATCGTGGCGGCACAGAATGGCCTACATGGATGATTGGTGGCATCGTAGCAATAATTGTAAGTTATGCCCTCATGCTCACTCTCCCTCGTCGCTCAGGACCACAAACCGCACTGTTTATGCGACTCCAGAGCCTCGGAATGTTGATTATCTCCCTCTTGCTTTTGGTCGTCACTTTTTATACCCAGAGTCGTGGCCCATGGATTGGCGCAGGTGCAGGTTTGTTTGTCTTTTTTACCCTTCTCCTTTGGAAGGCATGGCAACGAGCACGAACCGAAGGTCTCCCAAGGGCTGCCCTCTGGCGCACTCTCTTGATTGGTGAAATTGCACTTACTATTGCGATTGGTGCCTTTATCGTTGTCTTTAATTTTTCCAATGCCCCAGTCTTTGTAGAATTGCGTGAAGTTCCCTATATTGGCCGCATGGGACGCCTGCTCGACACCAGCCCAGGAACCACAGGCGACGTGCGGATGAAAATCTGGTTTGGTGATGAAGAGACCAACGGAGCTGTAGGGCTCATCATCTCCAATCCTGTTCGTGCTGTAGTGGGATGGGGTCCGGAAAGCATGTTTGTGGCCTACAACCCGTTTTACCCGCCATCACTCGCCAACGTCGAGTCACGTGGTGCCTCACCAGACCGATCACATCAAGCCTATCTCGATGAACTCGTAACCAAAGGTTTACTGGGGTTGATTAGCTACCTCTTTGTGATTCTTAGCTTCTTTGCACTTGCCTGGCGCCTCCTCCAACGTGTCACCGAATGGCGCATGCAAGTGCTTTTTATCGCTTGTATCAGTATTGTCGTTGCCCATAGCATTGAAGGTCTGACCGGCATACCGATTGTTGCTACCTTGATGATGCTCTGGTTGACTCTGGCTGTTCTTGTGGTATCTGGCTCACTGTCTGGCCAATATGCGCTTGATGGACGAGAACCAGAACCGCTCGAAGCTGCTCCCGAAACCCCAGAATCAACCGAACGCAAAGGGCAAAAAACCACCAAAGGACGTGGAGGCCGGCGTCAAGGTGGATCAAGCAACCGCAGCGGGCGTGGCACGGTAGCACCACGGCGTCGAGCAACCGGATCGAGCGGTCTCTTGGGTGGCCTAGTGTATACAGTTATTGCCATTATTGCCTTCGCCTTTGTCTGGAGTATCAATGTGAGTAATGTCTTTGCCGACATGCGATTTCAACAAGGCAAAATTTACACTGAAAGCGCACAGGCCAACCTGCAACGTCATCTGCAAGGGCTAACTTACTTCGTTGATGCCATCGATCTAGAACCAGAACAAGACTTCTATTACCTAAGTCTGGGCCGCAACCTTATGAGCCTGGTTGACATTCGTCGCCAACTTGATGGGACCGAATTTGGCGAACCTACTAACAATGCACGTGTGGAAACACTGCTGCGCCAACCAAATGACCAGTCGATACAACAGTTTGTTCTGGAAATGCCCTTACAAGAGTTGATGAGTTATGCCGAAGCCGTGCTTCTTCGCGCCTATGAAATCAACCCACGCAACAAAGATCACTCAGCAAATCTTGGACGACTCTACTCGTTCTGGTATTCACGACTGACACAAGATCCAGGACAACTCCAACAGGCACTTGAGTGGTATCAACGAGCAAGCGCAGCCGCACCAAATGACGTAGTCATCATGAACGAATATGCCCGTACCTATGTATTGCTAGCCGAAGCAAACCGCGATCAGCCAGATCAGGCCATTGTGCAGGAATACTACGACCAAGCAAATGCACTCCTTTCTGAAGCCAAACGCCTTGATCCACTCTATAGCGATACAGATCTGCTTCTCGCTGATGTATACCGTTTGCAAGGAAACTACGCCGAAGCAACTGATCGTTATCTGGCCTTGCTCGAAACGAATCCTCAGGCCCTCAACAACCAGATTGAACTTATTGCCACAAGCATGCAAACGCAACCAGAGCAACTACAACGCTTACTTGAAGGTTACGAAACGTTAGTGGCAGAAGAAACAGAAAACGCTGCATCACTCTACGCCATCATTGGCCGGCTGGCTTTCCTTGTTGGAGACCTATCACGCGCCGAAGCTGCCTATGCCAGCCAGGTTGAACTGGAACCCAGTAACACCCAGGCGCGGCAGAACTATACTCTCGTCCTGAGTGACACACAACAATATCAAAAAGCTGTGTCTGAAGCCGAGGTTCTGCTTACCTTGGTGCAATCTCAAGATCAAGAACTTGCTGCACAAGTGCAAGTGTTAGTCGATTATCTGAAAAACCAGGCTGCCGGCGGTAACTAATAATAAGCAAAAGTAACACATCCTGTAGCGGCGGTTTTAAGCCGCCAGTTCGAACACAAAGGGATAGAGGTTCAGCAGTATGGGTGATTGATCAATCCGAGCAATTTGCCACACACCTTACGAATACCCCTACACTGATCCATGGTACTACAGGTAATAGGCACCGCGAGGCATGGGCCTCACTGCTCGTAGGAGATAAGACACAGTCTTGCGGGGTGCCGAGGCGTAGCGCCCGGACTAGGGGTGTGGGGTGTTGGCCCACCTCACACAAACACCTTTGCAGTTATGGACCAGAAAGGGTATGATGTAATAGAATTCGTAGGTTAAACACTACTATATTCTGTACGCACACATTACAGAGAAAGAATTGTCACATCGGTCGAAAAATAGGTCTTCTGCGGAGGTCTCTCGCAACTCACTGGTTAAAAGTCCCCAAATCGCCTGTTGCCAAAATCGAGTGTAAAGACTTTCTGGAGAACAGAAATGATTGAGACGCGAAAGAGTTGCTCTCGCAAATTGACGCGGTTTTGGCACAAGAATCGAGTTTCGAAAGCACAGAGTTTGTGGTACAATATCAAGGTATGGTTGGCTTCACAGGATGGACTGTGCGCCACGAAGCAACCCGATCCCGACCTACAAGTACCCTTTGACACATTACAAATCGAGACCTGAACCAACCTTCGACTCGCTCAGAGTACTGAAACACCATCATATACAACGATTTTAGGGATATCAGTTGTCCTGAACCAACCTTCGACTCGCTCAGAGTACTGAAACTTTAGTAGTCTTGATTATACGATATTAAGACAGACCTGAACCAACCTTCGACTCGCTCAGAGTACTGAAACTGATAG
>JBCDFA010000346.1:0-8492 GCA_039178835.1 Chloroflexota bacterium | reverse complement strand
TGCTTGACACGGTCCCTCTGCATCTTGATACCACATTGCTCGACTCTGATGATGTGGAACTTTCCATACGTGTAGTGCAGATGTTAGGTCTCCCTTTCAATCAGCACGAAGTAACAGGCTATAGAGATATCGATCAGCTCATTACCCATCTGTTGCAGCAGGGGCGTCAGCTTGATCCTGCCACATGGTATGGTATTGCTGAAGACAAGTTCCGCCGTATTGTACAGGTCGGGATTGCTCATCTACGCGCTGGTGCTCTGTACCGACCACGCCGTTATAGTGGTCCAACTACACTCTTTCTCACAGAGAGCACTGATCCTACAGTGCCATTTGACCAGTATGCCACTTTTATATATGCAACCTGGTCTGAGACACTTGATCAGGAATTGGAGTTTCAAGCAGCACTGGGAACACATTGGACCATGTTTAGTGAACCATATGTACAGCGTACAGCACAACAGTTGAAAACGTGTCTTACAACAAGGTCGGCTATGAAAGCAACGCACACCCTCACATAGCGATTGTATAGCTGTGCATCAGTGCTTGTTCTGCGTATGATGTACAGCTTTCTTTATATTAGTGTACACAAAGGTACAGCTATCTATGAAACTTTTCTCTTTTCTATTACGGGAATCAAAAAGTACTGTCATCTGGGCAACACTAGCAAGCCTTGTGAGCGGTGTGACCAGTGCCGGGCTATTGTTCCTTGTAACTGGTGTGATTGTTCAAGACTCGTTCGTGAGTACAGATTATGGTTGGCTTCTGATAGCCTTCTGCACACTCACAATTGTTACACTTGTTACCGGACTGGTGTCGGATATCTTGTTGGCACGGTTAGCACAATCTACCATTCTTAAAATGCGTGTCCGCATGAGCCAGAAAATCCTATCTACACCACTACGGCAGATCGAGGATCTTGGTGTTCATAAATTGATCGTGACATTAACAAGTGATGTAAGTGTGCTCTCCAATACCATCATTATCATACCAATGATATTTGTCAATTTGGCTATTGTTGTGAGCTGTATGTTTTACTTAGCACTACTTACTCCCACCATCTTTGGTGTGGTGATATTGATTATTGTATTTGTTGCTTTGGGTTACCAGATGCCGATAAACCGAGCAAATAAGTTCTTTACCGATGCACGTGAGACAGAAGATATCCTCTTTAAGCATATTCGTGCACTGACAGAAGGTGTCAAAGAATTAAAACTCCACTATCAACGCCGCACAGCATTTTTATCGCAACATCTGGAAAATACTGCAGCCTCACTCAAAAAACATGCACTCAGTGGAATGAATACGTATTTTATTGCTAATCGTTGGGCAAGATTGCCAACATTCATCCTGATGGGACTACTTATTTTTTTAATACCCAACGTGACCTCTATTCCCAATCCCACGATTATTGCAAGTATTTTAGTAATTGTCTATCTGCTGACTCCTCTTGGTGTTATGCTGAGCCTGTTGCCTACGATTGGTACCGCTAATGTAGCACTGGAAAAATTAGAAAAGTTACAGCTATCACTCGTTGATTTTGAACCTCGTGGTGAGATTAACACGACCAATACCGTAAACTCCACATGGGAACGTCTAGACCTGATGAATATCACGCATACGTATTATAATGAAAAGGAAGAAGATCATTTTGCCCTTGGTCCGATAGACCTTGCGTTTAAACCAGGTGAGCTTGTATTCATCATTGGTGGCAACGGTAGTGGTAAGACGACGCTTGCAAAGCTTATTGTTGGTCTCTATGAGCCGGTGGCAGGCGAGATTCGTGTCGACGGTCAACCAATAACAGATACGAACCGTGAGGAATATCGACAGCTTTTTTCAGTAGTGTTTAGTGATTTTTATTTGTTTGAACAGCTTTTAGTGTTTGACAATGAAACACTTGATACTCAGGCTCGTGATTATCTTGTGCGCCTCCAGCTCGATCATAAGGTGCAAATAGAAAATGGCACACTGTCAACATTGGCGCTATCTCAGGGACAACGTAAACGTCTTGCACTATTGACAGCCTATCTTGAGGATCGTCCGATTTATCTTTTTGATGAGTGGGCGGCAGATCAAGATCCATTATTTAGAGATTTCTTCTACACACATATTTTGTCTGAACTAAAGGCACGTGGAAAGGGGATAATTGTTATTACACATGATGATAAATATCTACATATCCCAGATCGTGTCATTAAACTCGATTACGGGCAGATACAATATGATGAACAAGTAGATACCATGCCACCGCTTCACGCTATCCAGGCTGGAGGTCAGTCTGAGTCACAAGTGAAGTAAGTCCATAGCTGTATGATAATGATAGTTATAGATGCCATCGTTGTCGCTGATTTTTTGGGCCAAAAATATCCAATCGATAGATTGATAAAGATGTATCTTACAAAAGCTATGATGCACTAATTGCTGCAATCAGGGATACTCTATATTTGTCCTAGAAAAGAAAGTGGTTTGGCGAAGTGCCAGACAAAACTGCTACCTACGATCTGGACAGATAGTCAACTTTTACCTCTCTCGATAACTTGAACGTATCAATCGTTTTGTTCAGCACTCTCTTGCAGTCTGTTCAGAGACCCAAATAAAAAAGCCGTGTGAGCGTTAACACTCACACGACTGCCCAAAAGCAGAATTGGTGGCACACTTTCGGCAGCATTAGTGGCGCAGGCATCCCAATGAGATGTATGTCATCATCGTGGTGCTGATCTGTCAAGCGTTTCCTCTAACATGAACCACCATCTTTTACGCACTATATGTGCCAACTCAGACGTGGTGCACAAAGCGCGTCCTGCTGCGCCAAAAAGGGGAGATTTGATCGAGATGATAGCGAAACGGCATCCCAAATTGGGTCTGTTTTTGTCGAAGCCACAATCCTATCCACTAGCTACTGCATAGGGAGTGCCCGATGCAACTTTTCGTGCAACGGCGACCGGCATACTCAATCCGGCCCTCCACTGGCTACTGCATGAGAGTGCCCGATGCAACCACGGAGTGTGTCAAACAAGGTATGGATATCATCGACCTCCACTGGCTACTGCATGAGAGTGCCCGATGCAACTTGGTCTGGGTGCTCATCATATCAAGTGTCGGAGAACCTCCACTGGCTACTGCATGAGAGTGCCCGATGCAACCCTCACCTCGTTGGGTGTTCCTTTGCCACACAGCCTAGTTTTGCAACACACTGTTGTAAGTCTCATACGACTCTTCGTGTATGCGTCCTGTGCGATATACTCCTCATGCTGCCCGCCGATGGCATGGGCATACTGTAGCGATTTCTGTGCCTGCATAGCAGTCCCTGCTATCTACACATGCGCCGTGGAGGTACCAGCGCCTAGCCGTACTATACGCTGAACAGCAGGTTTATGCAACCCTTTCTCCTTATGATCTTCATTTAGTTCTTCCAATGGCTTCATAGTACCTGACGAAGCTGTGCAGGGTTGCTTGGGCAACAAGAATGGCTCTGTTAAACCGTGCTATCTGTTGATAGTCACAGGTGGGGCAGGTGAACTATGGCTCATAGACGTGCCACTTCCGCTGACAGGTTGGCTCCTGGCATTGAATCGTATCGCTCCCCGACGAGGCTGCCTGGAGATGGGTACTCCCGCAGGTGGGGCAGTGATCGGTTTTAGGATAACTGAGACGGATCGATGGATCGCACTTTGCTCCACACGCACTACACTGGTGCCGTGAAATGGTGACAGTATGCGGTCGAGGGAGACCGTGGAGGGGCGCTTTGTAGCCAAGCACCGTTGCAATCTGTTAGGAAGGGCGGGTATGGTGTGTGCGATTCAGTTCGTATGAGAGGTTCAGTTGGTAGTGTTTCCACACGGTGTTTTCGAGTCCTACAATCGCATTCGGTACTAGATCAGCCGTGGTACGTGTACACATGAGCATACCTTTAACCGTTTCATACACGTAGTTGTTACTATACCAGCGGTCGTTTGCCTTTGGATAGACGTGTGCGGGTATTGATACATCACCAACATCTATCACTTGTCCCTGAAAATTCAGTCGAGCGTAACTATAGCCATAGTGATATTCATGGAAACCCACGACGCTTTCCAATGTCGACACTACTGGTGGGGTGGTTTCGGTAATGGGCAGATGGACATAGAAGTCATAGCCTCCCTGTACAGTACGGTGGCTCACTATGCGTGCCGATGCTAGGGCCGCCTTTGGAAGGCACGTGTCTGCTGATATTGCTGGTTCTTTGCATGCTGTTGGGGTATTCGGAAGCCCAGAGAGTTGGTCATGGGTCGTTGGCGATGGTTTCGGTTGTGTCTGTTGCCACTGAGTAAATATGTCCTGTTGCCGTTGTTGTTGCTGGGCAATAATGCGCTGTAGAAACTGCTGTTCATGGTAGTGCTCTCCACATTCTAGGGGAAACAGGAGGAGGGAGGTTCGTCGTGGAGGGACAAATGGTGTAAATGGGTAATTCACATAGTATAAGCCGGGTCGGACATGGGGGAGAAAGCGTTCGGGTGGCTCACTCCCAATGGATTGTTCCATTGAGGGTTTTGGGTGATAGCCCGTCTCAGAATCTTTATGAACAGCAGGAGGGTTAGCTGCATCATTAAACGCGGCTTTGCCGTGAATGACCACGGCCAGCACATAGACATAGTGTGCTCCCTCCGCGAGCGCTTGTGCGATTTTGGCATCTCGTTTCGGCGCTGATAGACGCCGATACTTTCGTTTGAGTTGTTTCACGTCAGGTTCTGCTACAGCATATAATAATGCAAATGACGCACGCCTAGGGCGCATGGCACGTTTGAACGCTAGGGGTTGTAAGTTCGGTCTCCGTAGGGTACGAGCGCTACTTTGCACTTGCTTCATAGTCGCGTCCATACGATCTGGATGGGCGCTATCTATCCGGTCACGTAACGTCGTGAGATGGTCAGTGTAGGTCGCGTATGTTGCTGCCCATTGTTCATGTGACATGACGGCAGGAACGGTCGGATACTGTGCTGGCGCGGGTCTCAGATAGACCTCAACCGAATGTCGAATAGCTGCAAACTGGACGGCAAATGCCTGCATCTCATCCAGTTCAGCGTGCAAGTGATGCAACTCTTCTGTATTGAGTGTGCCAAGACGTATGCGTGGGGTGGGCAGTTCATGCGTACGTTGTAATGCACGGTGCATGCGTGTTTTCCGCTGGAGTCGTGGCTGTCTCCGCCACGGATGGCGGGCATTGCTAGCCTCATTGAGGCGTACCAGATCGTCGTGATAGCGCTCTGGGTGAAGGAGCACTATTATATGGGCAGCGGTTTCCTGGGCGACTGCTGGAGAAATAAGTCGTTCCCGCAACCATCGCAGCTCCCGTTTTCCAACCTGTGCCAATGGTTGGCCCCGCTGACGGCCAAATGGGATGATCGTTTGAGCGGCTTGCTCGTATTGGCGTCGGCTAGTTGCCCATGCTATGTATGCCGTTCTGTGCTCATCCGATAGAGCAGACCCATCGGCTTGTGCAGTTTTGAAGCCAGGTTTATGGTTTTCGTCCGTGTCGATCAATTCTGTGTCGGTATCATCATCAATTAGTCCTTGGTCCTTCATTCCACTAATACGGCTATACCAACTCAACAGCATCTTGGCCACCTCATGGTAGACACCAGCTCGTAACTCGCTAGTAATAGGGTACATAGGAGGGCTGATGCGGGGCATATTAGGTGGCGTCCACGTCTGGCTGGAAAATGCACGTCGCTGTCGTGGTGCTTGTGTGGTGTTAGATACCGATGTTGCTGTTGGCTGTTTCTCGGTAAAGCAGGCAGAAAGCATATCAGCTAGGATAGTGGCTAAAGGTGAGCGAGCGCCTTGTGCTTTGCGGGCACGTGCTTCCTCGATAAACGCAAAGGCTCCATCATGACGTATCGTATCAGGCGTTTCGCGCAGTGCTTCCAGAATATGGGCCGTCATGTTGGTGGCTTGCACTTGTGCCCAGATAAGCGCACGGACCTTACGACGGCTGGGATTATGTAGCTTCAAGACAATTGTGCGTGTTACGTTCTTTTTGCGGTGTTGACGTGCGATGGCGATAGCGCGTTGGAGCCGTGCTGGTTCGGGTGGGTGCCAGGATGTACGCTGCGGGTCAGCTCCGTAGTCGATCTGTTCCGGTGCCATGACTCACCTCCTGATCTTCGAGCCATCATGATCCGCGATCTCCACCTTGAAACCTCTCATGCTGCGTACAGTATACCCCCTTGATCGTCTATTCCGCTACCCCAACATGCTGTACGGTCCCCGATGGTATTGGACTTTCAGCGTGGACACGCGGCTACCGTCACGCGGTAGCTATGTGACTGTGGAGAGGTACACACAGGACGCAGGACATATCGCGTAAGGAATAGTGATCGCGGATCGGGTGGCTCGTGGTACAATGGCAACATTCTGCAACCGCGTTGAGCGAGTCTTCCATCGCTATAGCTTTGGGGAGCCAGGACGATGGAAGGGCTCACTCGCGGGCTGCCTGTCATGTAGCCAGCAGAAGTATTGTAACGTACCCGTGTGCACGCGTCAAACGGCTCCCATAGTGGGAGTCTGTGTCGAGTCGCTTTGGAACCAAGCTACGCTACCTGCGTCGCCGACAGGGTCTGACCCAAGCAGACCTTGCGGAACAGTTAGCACTTGCACGTCAGGGGCACGTGAGTAACCTCGAAATGGGGCGACGCGAACCATCCGTTGATCTGGTGCTTCACATCGCGCAGCTCTTTGCGGTCAGCGCGGACTATCTGCTGCGTGATGAAGTGCCTGTGGAAGCTGTCACTCACGTATCGGACCAACCCTCTTCTCCCTCGCAGGGACGCTGCTTTGGCACAAAAGTCCATTCCTTACGACACCAATCAGGATTGACCCAGGCCGCCCTCGCACAACACCTGGGGCTGACGACGCATGTGCATGTCAGTACTATCGAGCGTGGGCGGAAAGATGCCTCTCTCGACCTTATTCGCAAGATCGCTGATTTCTTTGAGGTTACTATCGATTACCTTCTGCGGGATGACATCGCTGTGGAAGATAAGCGGATGTATGGGGCTTCCTGACGGGTGTACGTTTGACTGAAAGTGACCCGTCTCTCTGGTTACGTTTCTATTCTGCCTACATATTTAGCGCATTCTAGTGGTCGTTGATATCTTTAAAGCATAGAAAGCATGGTTGTGAACAAAACGCTTTCAATCTCTGTATTGCATTTGTATAGTAATTCTCTTTGAGTTTATTTACTGGACACATAACTTACCCACAATAGGTGTCTCTTTATGGGTCTTCCATTGTATCTATTCGTCAAGCCAATCATATCTGACAAAGCCCTCCATTAGTACTGACTGTATGGCGATTTTACAAGCATCAAAATATCACGCATCTAAGAGCGTGTTTGAAAAGGTCACCCTTAGAGTGTGTTCAGAAAGTAGGGTTCCTTTGTCAGTCGTCTGAGCATCAAGCGGATAGCACCAATGTAGACAACGGACTCACTGTTTTCCGGCAGTCGTTCATCATCTGTACGTAACCGACGATCACGACCAAACCAGGCACAGGGACGCTCAATCACCCAGCGCCGTGGCTGTATCGCAAAGCCGTTCTGCCCTACGGGTTTGCCAACCTGTTCGAGCGTTATGGCATAATAGGTTTTGGTAGCATGAATGACTCACGCTTGGTACCCAGTATCAACCCAGATATGTTGCAGATCAGGAAATGCATGGCCGACATTGGCAAGAAGCCACGCTGCGCCTTCGCTCTCTTGGATATCCGCCGTATGGACAAGTACGCGCAACACCAAACCATACGTATCAACCAGAAGGGCGCGTTTATGACCCTTGACTTTTTTTCCCGCGTCGTCGCCGCGCTCGCCACCCACCGCAGTCGTTTTCACACGTTGACGGTCGACCATCCCCCAGCGGTCGGTTCCGGTCCCCGTCTCGCCTGCGTGCGGACCTGTTGTCGTATCGCATCATTGATCCGTCGCCACGTACCATCATTGGTCCATTGGTCAAAATAGGAATGAACGCTGGTCCAATGAGGAAAATCAGTGGGGAGCAGGCGCCACTGACACCCAGTACGTTCCCAGGAGAACAAGGCAGTAACCATCAACAGTGCCCATTCGGCATCATTTAAGTCGGTATCGTAGCCTTTTCGTGTCATCGGTCGCCTCCAGTGCTTGACGGGGGCATGATACCAGATGACGCGTCTACTTTCTGAACATGCTCTAACTTCCTCCAAAGCTAGCGGGGCACGCAGTTTTTTGTTGAGTTTACACTTCTTAACAATATCCTCTTGAGACCAAGTTATGTGAAATTTGATCTAGCTCTTTGCTATGACCAATAGTTTGCCTGTCGTAATGACAACCCTCTCATCTATATAATCAGGACTTACGCAAAAGCCATCTGCACTGCAGGCGATTTCAAATGTTGACGCAGGTACTCCGACAACAATCCATGCTTGATCCGATAGATTGTGGTGTCTGCGTCGTGAGCAATTTGTTTCAACCGGACCCAGAC
>JBCDFA010000345.1:0-8500 GCA_039178835.1 Chloroflexota bacterium | reverse complement strand
TGAAATCCATGGGCAACGCCTCACCGCTGACGGGCAAGAGATCGGCCCTGATGACTTTCAGATCAGCACGATGAGACCAGATGGAGAAAGCGTTTATTTGGCACACGACCCTGCTGTAAGCTACAATCCGACTGCAAACGAATACCTGGTCGTATGGAAAAAGCTGGTTTGGCAGAGTGATGATGATCAGACTCCATGGAGCATTTATGGGCAACGCCTGACCGCTGACGGACAAGAAATTGGTGCTGATGACTTTCGTGTTAGTATAGACAGTGGTTCTGAGCCAGCCGTAAGCTACAATTCCACGACAGATGAGTACCTAGTGGTGTGGGAGGGTAGTCATCCCACAAAAGATGGCAGACAGGTGTATGGTCAACGAGTAACCAAGGATGGTCAGACAGAGGGTGATATTGTCATGTATAGCAATGGTCATAGTGTAAGACTTCCAGCAGTGATGTACAGTCCCACTACAGAGACTTATTTGATCATCTGGGAGGGACGTAATTCACAAATAGCATCAGCGGATATTTATGGACAACTCGTAGAGGGGCAGACCGGACGTGAGTTGGGTGCCAATGATCGGCGACTGAGTGATATGCAATCCTACAATCCACGCCGGGGGAAAGCGTTTCAACCCGCCGTAAGCCACAACCACACTACAGACGAATACTTGGTCGTGTGGAGAGGGGAAACAAGCAGTGATGGATCAAGCGAAGAGGAAATCTTTGGTCACCTGATCAACCACAGTGACATTGTTCGCTGGTACGATACCTACCTCCCAATCGTAGAATGATCAATACCTGATCGGGGCCTGTTGTCTATATATGTTCTATTGTAATTAAGCACTATAGACCTGGAAGGTTTTCACAACTTTTCAGGTCTTTCCTGTTACGCCACTGCGAAATCAGAGTGTTGACGAGCAAACGGAGAGAGAAAAGCCAATACAATGTCTTCACGCGGTACTATCCAAGTATGGCATTGAAGACAAATTACCTCTACATTGCTGTAATTTAACAGAACACACTTGGATAGATTAAATGAGGCAATTTACCCTTAAAGATCATCTGATGTTAATCCAGTACTCTTTGCAATACGAGCGAGCATCCGTGGACCAACTTCTTCTTTATCGTGGAATGCAAACACATAATCAGGCCACCCATCACGCTCCAATATCCGATGAGATCCTGATATACGCTTTACACGCCATCCAATTCGCAACAATGCTGAAAAAACACGTCGAGCTTTAGTTGATTTCCATTGACTCATGCGGCAACGGCAAACGAAATGTTCATTGAAGGAGATGTTTCTTCACCCTGCTCGATCCGTTCAGCTAACACACGTAGTGCTAAAGCCCGTGCATGTGCAATAGCCTCTTCTTCACTTGACCCATAAACCAAAACACCAGGTAGCTCAAGCACTTCGGCAATCCAACGACCATCTTCTTCTTGTTCATAATCAATTGTCAATTGCATGCTTGCTCTCCTAAAATTTGGCAATCATATTAATTTCATTTTCTTATTCTATCATACAAAGTATCTACATAAACGAACACAACTGCTTTGTAGCGCTCTATAACTAATCTAAAAGTAAGCATCTCTGGGTCTACCCCCGCTCATCAGGACTCCACTCGGGAGAAAGCTTTCCATCACGCACAATCTCATCGCCGGTGTGCTGCGTGAACTCCACGGTGTAGCCACCCTCCGGCGTCCCCAGTTCCGCATCGCACGCCGCTACAATGGCCTGAGCCAGCGCAAATCGTTGTTCTGGTGGCCGCCCACTGCGAATATCGCACATGATGAAGCCTGCTGCCACTGGTTCGGTGAGGCCTGTACGGTACAAATTGCCGCCGCCTAGTTCGCGGAAAGCCACATGCACAATGCCTGCACGGGCCTGCATTATTTCACAATAGAGATCGCCGAGTTTGCGGGCAAGACGCTGCTTTGTTTCAGGTGGATAGGTTCCAGAGAGGTCGAGTTGGAGATAGGGCATACGTGATTCTCCTATTAAGATGCTGTGCTATGGCCTTCATTAACCAACAACTTTCTGCACTATGACATCGCCATCATCAGCAATGTCAACAGACACAAAACCAAAACTCATATAAAGTTTCGCTGCAACCAGATTTTTTGGCGAGTAGGGAATGTTGATCTTGCGCGCTCCTCGTGCTGTAATCTCATCGATAGCCAACGCCAGCGCAGCCCTACCGATCCCCTGATTTTGATAGTCTACATCGATCATAAAGCGAAAGAGCCAATACAGATCGGTCTCTTCTGTATCGGTTTCCGGCGCATACACCAGAAAACCGACCATGGTTTCATCCTTGTAGATCGCACGTAGCTCATTCGTTGGCTCAAACTTCGACTCGGCGATGGAGGCCACATTTGGCGCAACCAACCCTTCCTGTTCGGGTGCCAGTTTTAGCCGAATACATTGAATCCAATTCTCTTTGGTAACAGGACGTAACGCGATAGTCATAGGTATGGTATTTCCTCAAACATGGTTCCTTCCTTTAGTGTAGCATATCCCCCTACCGATAATACCGTCGTGCACCGACATACTGCACGGCACTCAGCACAGGTGCACCAACAACAATAGACATTAGGAGTAGCCAACCCAGTGTGGTAACCGCATACAGATCAAGAACAAGGGTCATTAAACTGGCGCCAGATACGGCGATATTCCACACAATAGCAGGCCAACTGATCCATTGTGGAATCGGGTCGCGCCACAGGGCAAAAAATAACCACACACCATAGAAACCAAAGAGACCAAACTTGATGAACAGATACAGCGTAGGGAGACCAAGGAATGGCGATATGAGACCACTTGCCAGCGCTAGAGGAATGCTATTAAGACCGGTGAGTGCATCAAAGAATAACACCCTTCGTAAGAATGTGGCTGGTGGGCGGATTCGTGTCTCTGCTGGTGTTGAGGTAGCCATGTGAAAACTCCTGGTGTGCTATTTGCTTAATCAGCATCTGTTGTTAAAACAACACTTGTTGTTTATAATAATAGAGAATTCACCAATACAGATCAATCCGCAAACCAATGCGTTTGTTGCTTAGACCACAAATAGTACAAAATGTTGTGTATCTGGAGGACATATATGGGGAAATCAGTCAACGGAAACGACCCACGTGTGAAGCGTACCCGCAAACTCATCCAGGAGGCATTTGCCGAATTACTCCTGGAGAAACGCTTCCAGGCTATCAGCGTCCAGGACATTACGGATCGTGCGACCGTCAATCGTGCGACGTTTTACACTCATTTTATTGATAAATACGCCCTTCTGGACAGCCTCATGCGGGAGGAACTCCAAAAGCGGTTAGCAGCACAACTCTCGCTCACGGCTACTCTTACAGAGGCAAATCTCAAAACATTGACATGCATCGTGTTTGACTATCTCACTCATTCTTACTGCCAGCTTAATCCCGAAAAAGAAATCAAAGAGTGGTTTTCGTCGACTGTGCGCGATGAACTACAAACCTATGTGTTGAGCTGGCTCCACCACACGCATCAAGCAGCTGAGGTACAATCGCTGCATCTCGAGACTATTGCAACAATGATCAGTTGGGCGATCTGTGGGGCAGGGCTACAGCGCGATATCAAATATCCCATTCCTATTGAAGAGCACGCCGAGCAGGTAGTAGCAGTATTGCTTGAAGGAGTAACCCAGACTCTACCGAACGTCGATAACATCGTGAATAAACCCGATAACGCCCTGAGTTAGTGAAAGAGAACAACGCCCTGTTCCGACGCGAGTTCAAAGGCTTTGCGAAAATCGCCATAAAGCTCACGAAAGTCTGTATCAGGAACAACATCTGCTTGTGGTTGAAACTGGGCAAACTGCTCAGACAAAATACGTGAGGTGTCTGGCCCAATAATGCCATCAGCATCTGAAAAATCGATCAATGAATAAAATGGGAGTGCCTGTGTAACTTCAGTATGATTAGTTTGACGGATTTGCTTTGGTGTCATTCCAGTGGCCATTGCACACAATTGCCACCGCCATTGATTGTAATAACTATATGGTCCAGCACGAAACTGCCACACCTCTCCCGCTATTCGGTAAACCGCAATACCACTTTCTGGAATAGGTAATGGTTCTACGCGTTGCGGGTATTCTCGATCATTGACCAAACAAAAAATATCTGCGGGTGTTTCTTCATCCTCAACGTATCTTGCTTCCCAATCAGCAACACTATACAGGAGTTCAACAAACTCTACACGACTGCAAGAGGTAATATCCAATCCCATGCGCGAAGCTCCTTCTACGATAAACATACCTTGAGTCATGGAACATCTATTCAAACATCTTTAGCACGCACAAACCCCATTCGGGTAAACAAACGCTCTGACGCTGTGTTCCCATCGGTGATCACCGCCAGCACCTCAAGATAGCCATGTTCGGCTAAACGGCAGAGCGTGGCCCATAGGACGTGTTGCCCTATGCCCTGACCTTTGCACTCTGAGCGTGTCATAATGTAGGTAATCAAGGGTCGCTGTTTTTCACTCCACTCACCAACAAGGCACACACCAACCATTGATCGTTCCATAAAAGCCATGTGTGAGTCATCCAACAGCGGTACCACACCACGTTGCCCCGACAAATACGTCTGCACTTCCATAAGTGCATCTTCCAGCGTCTCACCATTATCATCAATCGTTCCGTGGTATGCGTCAAGCATCAATTCTGCTAACACCTCAACATCGATGTGATGAGCGATTGCTAAGGATAAATCAGCGTTTGCCGCTGGTGCACAGAGTCGATCCAACGTCGATAAATCCAGCGAATACACATGACGTGTAGGCATTATGCGTTCCTTCCTTATCAAAAACCTGCTGTACCTACTGTTGTACCTTATGATCCAAAACAACCACAATGATCTCTTGCTGATATGTAGCTCATACTATCGTAGTCGATATAGGCGTCATCGAATCAACCAATGAAAACAACTATCGATAACAAAACATCAGAAATGATGAAGATAACCCGCACACAAACCAAATCGACTAAGATACCTGTATATAATAACCCAAGTGGGCCAATGATAAAACGAGTAGCTCGATCCAATGTAAAAACCTCGCGAGAGATGTTCTTTTGACGCCGTTTCCCAGAACGTCGCCGAATCCAGCATTTTAGCCACACCTCAAAGGAGTAAGTCAACTTCTGCTTATTCTAACTTTCGCTCATTTGGAACAAAGAAAGCTCCTAAGAGAACGAGGGAGAAATAATAACACGGGAATATCAATAAAATACATCATATTCAGAAAAACAACAATATAGAAGGGTATCGGGCTTTGAATTGTGTTTACAGAAATGTTTTACCAACGAGCAATGATATCGACGTACCTTTGAGCCTGGAGCCATCCTAAAACTGTAAGCGTTACTACAACATATGAGTTGTCGTATCAGAGTTTCATTGCATACAGAGGTAACTGGTACCGTATAGCTGTCTCACCAGTGCTGCAATAATATAAAATCAAACAAAAGACGAGGGCTATTGCCACTCGTCTTTCATTCAGGAGACAAACTATTGTCGTTATGAGCTGACCAGTTCCAAAACCTCATTGACCGCCTGTACAACCTGTGAGCGCTCCTCCTCGGTGATCGAGGGATGGACCGGGAGCGACAACACCTGATGGCTGGCACGCTCCGCATGGGGCAGGTGATCGTGATAACCCAGATCATGGTAGAGTGGCTGTTTGTGAATGGGCATAGGATAGTAGACACGTGCCTGCACACCCTGTTCAGCAAGCAACGCAACAACTTGATCACGGTCACCAGGGATGCGAAGTGTGTACTGATGATAGACGTGCTCACAGTCTGGCATAACCGTTGGCGCAACGTCCTGTGGTAGATGCGAGGAGTAGTAGTTACCATTGGCGATCCGTGCTGCCGTCCAGTCATCGAGCTTGTCTAGTTGAGCAACACCCACCGCAGCCTGGAGATCGGTCAGGCGGAAGTTAAAGCCAAGCACCTCATGATGATACTGCCGATTCATTCCGTGCTGCCGAAGCATACGTAACCGTTCAACGATCATTTCATCATTGGTAGTCACCATACCGCCTTCGCCACTCGTCATGTTCTTGGTCGGATAGAACGAGAAACATCCGGCCCCAAAGGTACCAACAGTACGGTCACGATAGCGTGCGCCATGTGCCTGACATGCATCTTCAATCACAACCAGACCATGCTGAGTCGCCAGCTCCATAAGCGGCCCCATATCTGCTGGATGACCATAGAGATGGACGGGCAGGATCGCTTTGGTTCGTGGGGTAATAAGGCGAGCAACGTGGTCAACATGAAGATTGTACGTAGCCGGATCAATATCGGCGAATACTGGTTTTGCGCCGGTAAACAGAATACTGTTCGCTGTGGCAATGAACGAAAATGAGGTCGTGATAACTTCATCGCCTTGACCAATGCCATGCGCCAGCAGAGCCAGATGGAGTGCGGTCGTTCCTGAAGAAGTGGCCACCGCAAACGCAGTACCGCACCGTTCAGCAAAACGGCGTTCAAACTCTGCAACACGACTCCCCTGCGCCAATTGTCCACTTTCGAGCACAGCCATTACAGCTGCTTTTTCTTCATCCCCAATGAGGGGACGTGCAATAGGAATCATCGTTAATGCTCCGTATCTAGTTGTTCGCTACTGGTTAAGGTCATCGCTTCCTGCTGAGTTGTGCAACGAACACCACGTGCACTGACATAGCCAATCGCACGTGCCGGGTTGCCTACCACCAACGCATGATCTGGTACATCGCGTGTGACAACTGCTCCGGCACCTATCAATGACCAGCGGCCAATGGTTATACCCGTAACAATAATGGCACCTGCACCGACCGATGCACCATATTGCACCAATGTTCGTCCAACCTCCCAATCGCTGGCAGATTTGAGTGAGCCGTCGGGGTTAATTGCACGTGGTAGAAGGTCGTTAGTAAAGATAACGTGTGGGCCAATAAAAACGCCATCTTCAACCACTAGACCATGATACAGAGAGGAGTTGTTCTGAATTTTGACGTTGTTGCCAACGATGACCTCAAAATCGATGTATGTGTTTTTTCCGATAATACAGCGCTGCCCCAATTGCACCCGTTCACGCACCTGTGCACCATGCCAGATACGTGTTTCATCACCAATCTGTGCTTCTGGGGAGACTTCAGCTGTCGGATGAATGGTAATCATAGCTCACGCCCCATGAGGAAGGAGAAGGGACATTCATTAACAAGACGACTAGCGGATGAGAAATCCAATCACACTCACCCTCGTACGACCCCACTCTCATCACACTAGCCGTTACGTATATAGCATAGCAATGAGTGATGACAAAGTTATGAATGTTGATAACGGTTATGGTTAGTGTTCTTCAATCGCGTGGGGAATATGGAGACATTGTACAACTTGTCCCTGTCGATCAAGCTCAATCGCGACAACATCAATGCGCCAAGGTGTCTCTTGAGGGATACTGCACATTTCAAGGTAGGAGTAGGCCAGGTTGACTAGACGCGCCTGTTTGTGTCGTGTGATCGACTCAGCAGCAGTACCAAGAGAGCTACTACGTCGTGTACGTACCTCTACAAAAACCAGTACATCCCCATCCCGCATAATGAGATCGAGTTCTCCCTCTGAGCAACGCCACTGCTGTGCAACATAGTGCATCCCTTTGCGGATGAGCTGAGTCTTAGCTATCTGTTCACCAAAATCCCCGATGTGTTTACGTGTGTGTGCCATCATCGAATCATAGCAGCACTTATGACAAATAACCCGACACAAAGATGAACAGACTATTATCAATATTCAACGCTTCATTAACTAAAAAGCCGAGAACCTGTTGGTACAGGTTCCCAGCATAAACAATAGACGCGGCATCAATGAGATCTATGGGTAAATACCACGAGTCAAGGTCGCACGCGCCACACGATCAACGGCTTGCACATAGGCCGCTGTTCGCATATTGACTTTGCGCTCCTGCGATTGTTGGAGTACTTCGTGGAAGGCATTCACAATCACGCGCTCAAGTTGAGCATTGACCTCACGCTCAGTCCAGAAAAACTCCTGCAGACTTTGGACCCACTCAAAGTAACTGACGGTCACGCCGCCAGCACCAGCCAACACATCGGGAATAACAAAAACACCCCGATCAAACAGGATGCTATCGGCATCAGGCGTTGTGGGACCGTTCGCCGCCTCACCAACAATACGTGCTTTGATACGGCTGGCATTGCGGGCAGTGATCTGGTTTTCGAGTGCAGCAGGCACCAAAATATCACAGTCTAACTCAAGCAATTCATCCTGTGATACCCGATCTCCTTCTACAAAATCAGTCACTTTTCCGGTACGTGCTTTATGTGCGATCAGGTTTTCAATCGATAAGCCTTGAGGATTGTAGATACCACCGCTGCTATCACTCACCGCAATAACTGTTGCCCCCAACTCATCAAGCATACGGGCGATGTTGGCACCAGCATTACCAAAACCTTGTATCACAATACG
>JBCDFA010000344.1:0-8562 GCA_039178835.1 Chloroflexota bacterium | reverse complement strand
GCTACGTGCAACACAGTTACTTGCACAGCTACAAGCACATTTCTCTATACAACTTACACAACGAGAGCTGTTTGCTGCTCCCACCATTGCACAATTGGCCGATCTCATCGATCAACAAGATGCACCATCAGTGTCGACTCCACCACTAGGACGGCGAGTCTATGATGATATCATTCCACTATCATTTGCCCAGCAGCGTCTTTGGTTTCTTGATCAACTTGAACCTGGTAACGCTGCATACAATATACCCCTTGCTATATCCATTACTGGTCCCCTAAATCGTTTAGCGCTATACCAAGCTATGCGTGAGATTATCTGTCGCCATGAGACGTTGCGTACGACGTTTCAAGTTCAGCATGGTAAACCACACCAAGTCATTCACAAGAATCCTACTGTCGCAATAAAAATAATAGAACTCAATAGAGCGCCAACTACAATACCCGATGCAGTCGTTCGATCCAAAATAGAGGAAGAAATCCATCATCCGTTTCACCTCGCCTGTGGACCGTTGTTACGGATGTTTCTTTTGCAGACACAATCACAAGTACATATCTTTGTTATAACACTACATCATATTATTAGTGATGGCTGGTCTGTTGGTGTATTAGTTCAAGAACTTAACGTATTGTATAACGCATTTGTACAGCAACTTCCCGCACCATTGCCAGCATTACCAATTCAGTATGCTGATTTTGCCTACTGGCAGCAAGAATCATTATATGGGATACATCTGAACGACCAGCAGTCATATTGGGTACAACAATTGCATGATGCCACCCCGTATCTCAACCTACCAACTGATTACCCTCGACCTCCTGTACAATCATTCGAGGGAACTTCTTGCCTCTTTCAGATGTCTGAAGAGTTTAGTCAACAGCTACGGGCTTTTAGTAAGCAGGAAGGTGTGACACTCTTTATGACTCTGCTGGCTGCATTAGGAATTGTGTTAACACGAATTTGTGAGCAGGATGAGATCGTAGTTGCTGCACCCATTGCGAATCGCACACATCACGAAGTAACCAATCTGATTGGGTTTTTTGTAAATACACTTGCATTGCGTGTGGCACTTTCTGGCGACTTGGATGGCCATACATTACTAGCTCAAGTACATACAACGACCCTAGAATCCTACAATCACCAGGATATCCCCTTTATTCAGGTGGTTGAGGCACTCAAACCACCTCGTGATACAAGCCGCTCGCCGTTTAGTCAGGTTTTTCTCACCCTTCAAAACGTGCCTATTCCTGAAGTGCAACTGAAAGATTTGAGTGTACAGCCTATTAATCTTATAACGGAAAAGACAAAAGCCGATCTCTCGTTCACATTTCTTGAACACAAAGAAGGGCTCCAACTAGAAATCCAATACAGTACTCATCTGTTCAGTATCGGAACTATCAAGCGAATCCAGCATCAATACCGAGCGACTCTGGAGTATCTGGTGAATTATCCTGAATGGAAAATCTCACACTTATGGACGCAGGTGTCAGACACCATTCAGCGTACATATGAATAAGGGGAAAGGTGGCAATATAACTATGAGTGACACAACAAAACCTATAACTACATTGTCAAACAAACAAAAGGCGCTATTAAAACGCCTTATGAATAAAAATGAAGCATCTAAGACAAGCACAGCATCTTCTGACTCATCAGAAGAACGGATACCGGCGGTGCCACGCCAGGCGGTGTATCCGCTCTCATTTGCCCAACAACGCCTCTGGTTCCTCGAACACCTGGAAGGTGCCAGTGCCACCTATGCCATCCCCCTGCTCTTTCACCTGACAGGACCGCTCGACCGCGCCGCCCTCCAGACAAGCTTCCAGCAGCTCCTCGACCGCCATGCCGTCCTCCGCACGACTATCGCTCTCCACGACGGCACCCCCGCCCAAACGGTGCACCCCACCACCCCGTTCCCTCTACCGCTCTGTGACCTCTGTCATCTGTCCCCACCACAGCGAGACGACCTCCTCACGCACCTCAGCCAGCGCCCCTTCGACCTCGCCACGGGCCCGCTCCTGCGCGTCGCCCTCTTCCGCCTCACGCCCCACGACCATCTCCTCCTCCTCGCCCTCCATCACATCGCTGCCGATGGCTGGTCCATGTCCATCCTGGCCCACGAGCTCCAATCCGTCTACCACGCTGTCCGCCACGCCCAGCCCGCCACCTTGCCGCCCCTCCCGATCCAGTATACGGACTTTGCCATCTGGCAACGCCAGCGCGCCACCCGCCCGGCCTATCACACCCAACTGGCCTACTGGACGACCCAGCTGGCCCAGCTTCCCGCCGCGCTCGCGCTTCCCACGGACTTCCCGCGTCCGTCACATCAAACCTTTGCCGGGTGTGTGCACACTCACCCCGTTCCTCAGGCGCTCTGTGCCCAGCTGCACCAGTGGAGCACCCACTTACAGATGACCCCCTTTATGCTCTGGCTGGCCGCCTGTCACCTCTTGCTTGCCCGTTACAGTGGCCAACCCGATATCGTAGTCGGTACCCCGATTGCGGGCCGGACCCATCCCGACCTGCGCAGCCTGATCGGCTGTTTTATCAACACACTGGCCATCCGCAGCACCATCGCTGCTACTACCACGGGACAGACCCTCCTCGCGCAGGTGCGCGAGACCGTGCTCGCCGCGTTTGACCATCAGGAGGTTCCCTTTGAGCAGATTGTCCAGGCACTCCAGCTGCCACGTGAGTTGCACCGCACACCGGTCTTCCAGGTCTTGTTGCTCCTCCAGACCACGCCGCAGACTTCCTTTGCCTTCGAGGGGCTGACCGTAACGGCGGTCCCCATGACCACCGCGACGGCCAAGTTTGACCTGACCATCAACCTGGTCGAGCAGTCGGACACCTGGGTCTTACAGATGGAGTACAACACCGACCTGTTCACGGCGGCCACCATTGCCCGGATGCAGCGACATTATTTGCGCTTGGTGGAGCAGCTGTTACTACACTCGGAGGAGCCTGTGTGGCAGCTGTCCTATTACACACTGGCTGAGCAACAACAGCTGCTGTCCCACGCCATTCCCCCCCAGATGGCTGCACCACGGGCCAACCTGCTGGCGCTGGTCCAGGCCCAGGTGCAGCGCACGCCGATCGCCCCAGCGGTGGTCGATGGCCAGACCGGGCAAAGCTGGAGCTATGGCGCGGTGTGGACCCGCGCTATCCAGCTGGCCCACCGCCTGCGGCAGCAGGGCATTGGATCGGGCAGCCTGGTGGGGGTGTGTGTGCCACGCACGGCGGACTTGGTTGTTGGTCTGCTCGGGATTCTGCAGGCGGGGGCTGGCTATGTCCCACTGGACCCAGCCTACCCCCCTGAGCGGTTACAGTTCATCCTTGACGATGCCAACGTCAGCTTGGTTCTGACCGATCAAACACTGCACGAGCGTCTGGAGACGGTCCTTACTGGATACCCTCAGCTCTTGCTTGATGCAGATGCCGTACAGATAACCCGGCAACCAACGGCTGCCCCAGCAGTGCCCATCCATCCAGAAGCTGTGGCATATATTATCTACACCTCCGGGTCAACGGGGCGACCCAAAGGGGTGATGATTCGCCATCACAGCCTGACCCATTTGCTCCATTGGGCACACGCCACCTATGACCATGCTACCCTCGCTGGCGTCCTGGCCGGAACCTCGCTCTGTTTCGACCTCTCGGTCTTCGAGCTTTTTGCCCCGCTGTGCTGGGGTGGTACGGTGCTCTTGGTGGCCTCGGTCCTAGACCTCCCCACGGCCGCCTGTCCCCACCCGGTCACCCTGCTCAACACCGTCCCCTCGGCGGCGGCGGCGCTCCTGGCCCAGCAGCAGATCCCGCACTCTGTCCACACCATCAATCTGGCGGGTGAGCCCGTGCCCCCCGACCTGCTCACCGCCTTACTCGCGCTGCCCCACGTCCAGCAGGTGTATAATCTCTATGGCCCCAGTGAGGATACCACCTACTCGACCGCGGCATGCCTCACCACCGACCAGTCGACCGCAGTACCCATAGGGGTGCCGCTGCCGGGAACGCAGCTCCTGCTCCTTGACCCGGCTGGGCTCCCCGTGCCGCCCGGTGTCGTCGGCGAGATTTATCTGACGGGTTGTGGGTTGGCTCAAGGCTACCTTCAGCGTCCCACGACCACGGCGAGCCGGTTCCTCCCGCATCCTGCCCCTGCGAGCCCAGGGCAGCGGCTCTATCGTACCGGGGATCTGGCGCACTCCCGTGCTGATGGCACTCTGACCTTCCTGGGACGCCTCGACCATCAGGTCAAGGTCCGTGGCTATCGCATCGAACTGGGTGAAATCGAAAGCTGCCTCCGTCAGCACCCCCACGTGGCTGAAGCGGTGGTGGTGGTCCAGCCGGGTCCTACGGGAGACCCGCATCTCGTGGCGTATGTGTGTGGTCCTGACGAAGTGCCCCTCCTCGTGGCGGCGCTCCGCACACATCTCCAGACCCATCTGCCCGGCTATATGGTTCCTTCCCGTATTCACCCACTAACGGCGATACCCCGCACCCCCAATGGCAAAGTCGACCGTCAGCAGCTCCCGGTCTCCCCTTCCCCGTCGGTTGCGCCAGCGCCCAGCACCGCTGTCCCGCCAGCCGATGCACTCGAGCACAGCTTAGTTGAGATATGGGAAGCACTCTTACCAGTGCAGCCCATTGGGGTGACTAGCTCCTTCTTTGAACTGGGCGGGCACTCGCTTTTAGCCATCCAGGTGATGGCGGCGATCCAGCAACGGTTCGGTCGAACCGTCCCCGTCTCCACCCTCTTTCGTGCCCCCACGATCCGTGCACTGGCCCACACCCTCCGCCAGCCTCTTGATCAAGAGACTTCCTCCACATTGGTATGTATCAGGGATGGTGTACACCATTCCCCATTCTTCTACATCCATCCAGTAGGTGGAGAGGTCTTATGCTACGCGGCATTAGCCCAACAGATGGCACCTCATTGGCCCGTCTATGGATTGCAGTATGGGTCTCCTACAACAGAAGTAAGTGAATATAACACAATTGAAGGATTAGCATATCGGTATGTTGATGCCCTTCGAAAGCAACAACCCCATGGTCCCTATTATCTTGGTGGTTGGTCGCTGGGTGGTGTCATCGCTTTCGAAATGGCACAACACCTCCTCCGTGAGCATCAAGAAGAGGTGGCGCTCCTGGTGCTTATTGATAGCTATGTTGTTCAGGCAGGGAATGAACAGTCCGTGCCAAACGACATAGATGAATTGGAAATATGCTATAGTTTTGCCCATGATCTATGCCAACTCCTTGATGTACAACCGATTGAATCTCATCTCGGTACACGTGACTCAGCAGACTTTTTGCGTGATTTGCTCTATCAGCTACAACAGGCCGGTAAAATGTCATCCACATACACCTATGAAGATATGCTGGTACGTTATCGAACGTTTCGGAGCAATACCCTTGGATTGATGCATTATCGTCCTAGCAGATATTTACATACAGTAGTACTTCTTCAAGCAGAAGATGTGCCAGAACAGGTTACTACTCGTGCATCTACTGGGTGGGAAACTGTTGTCCAGGGACAGCTGACTATTAGAAACATAGTTGGAAATCATTATAGTTTGTTACGATTTCCCCATGTGCGAGAGCTTGCGCACCAGATTAATACGTTTTTAGACGATGCTTGTCCAATCAGTACTATTGGAAAAAGATCACACTAAAGAGAGAACAGGAATATACTATGATTGTTAGTCATAATACCCCTAATCGTTGGATGCCTTATACAATAGACACAAGTGCCCAATTACGCTGCTTCTGCTTCCCATATGCCGGTAGTGGGGCTTCTATCTTCGCACAATGGCAAACACATTTTCCCGCCGAAATTGCGCTATGTCCCGTGCAATTACCAGGACGTGAGAATCGTTTTCGGGATTCCCCGTTCGTGCACATCACACCATTGGTTGAGGCGATAATTGAAGGGCTTAAACCGCATTTTGACATACCTTTTGTCTTCTATGGTCATAGTTTGGGTGCCCTGATTGCGTTTGAGGTAGCGCGTTCCTTACGGACACAGAATATGCCGCAACCAATGCATCTACTGCTATCAAGCCATCGTGCTCCACAGCTTCCATCATCGTCACCTACTTTATACCAACTGTCTGATGAAGCCCTGGTTACACATCTTCAGCGGCTGGGGGGTATGTCTCAAACTCTTGTACAAAACACCGAATGGTTGGCCTTTGTGCTACCTGTACTCAGGGCCGATCTTTCAGTATATGACACATATGCGTATATTGATGATGAACCACTGAGTTGTCCTATCTCGGTCTATGGTGGATTGGACGATCAACGAGTGTCATTGGCGGAATTAGAAGCTTGGCGAGACCAAACACAATCGCACTGTACTTTACAAATGTTTTCGGGCAATCACTTCTTCATTCAAAGTGCACAGGATTCCCTGCTTACGTCACTCTACTACGATATCCAACGGACATGCTCCGACATGGGCCTAACAGGGCGTGCATAAGACATTCTTTGGCACATACGACGTCTATGGGACGCATATAACATGCTCTGGCTTGTGTAGGAGATCGAAGGTATCCATAGGTTTACATACATAGCACATCTGACCTAGAACAAATATGGTAATAGTGTAGGGTAGATACAAGTGTATATAGTTCATTGGATCGACACAGAAACCCTATACACTCTATTGTGGTTAGAACGTTTTCGGTTTACCAAGGATATCAATTACTGTTGCTCGTGCAACCACAAACGTGTTGGTACTGTAGTTGCTCTACAATGGAGAGCGGTTGACCTTAGCCAACATGTGGTAATCGGAACGCCCACATCATCTCAAATGTCATGGTACGGGTATGTCTTCAGTACAGGCAGCAGCGGTATATAGATCGACGTTTGAATACTGGTATGAGTACATTGTAGAAAGGAACATGGTATGTCGAAGCTGTTCGCGTTTAATGTAAGTGAGACTACGGAAAAACCGATGGTTGAAGGATTATACGATCCTGATTCTCAGTTATGGGTGGGTGAGTGTGCTTCAGTTGCTCGAGGACACAAATGCTTCTCAGGATTCAGAGCTTGTGAGAGTGCGTTGTATCATGCTTTGAGTGTAGGTTGTGCCGTTTTCCAAACATCGTGTACAACGAACTCAGATAATCAGTTTTGCTATTACGACATCTGTTAGGACTGGTAGGAACATGGGCACGAACACCATCGGATTTTCGTGCCCACATTCCTGCAGGTTTTGTCAAAATACGTGCCAGCCAGACTCTATGCCTAAAGGTAGGAGGCTTGTGTCTCAGCCTGAAAGCTGGGTACTAGAGGTTGTGTGACAGAAAGTCCGATAAAAGCTCGATTTAATAGAAAGAGCCTATCAGGCCCAGTACCAACATTGACTCTGCTGGCAAACGTTTATCACGTAGCTAGCAGCGTGGCAAACGCACCGCTACGCGATTTGGGGGCTTCTGGACGCGTAAGCCACGCCAATACGCGTACCAGATTGATAGCAACCGCAATCAGAAGATGCTGTAAATGGGTCTTCGCCAAACCACTATATCGTGTACGCCGTAAACCAAAGGCGCGGGTGCCTTGCGATATGGTTCTTCCACTCCTCCTCGTGCGGCATAGAGCGCCTGAAATGCAGGGGTGTCTTGCTGCTGCCGTGCCCGCTGCAACGCATCATACTGTGGTTGTGTGCGAATGGTAATGGTACGTGGTTGTGTTTTCGCCCGTGTACACGCGGCGCGTACGGGACACTGATTACATTCCTTCTGTGAAAACCGAATTTGCACCACATCTTGTCCGTTCACATCAATATCCTTGAACCATTTACGGCTTTGTTTGCCTTGTGGACACGTGGCCTTCTGTGCGTTCCAGTCGATCTGAAAAGCGGCCTGAGCATATCCGGTTTGCTCACGCGCTTGCCAACTCGGATCGGCTGCTACGCGCCCAACAATGGTGACACCGCACCGTTGTGGGCTGGCAATCAGCGTCGTGGCATCAGTATACCCACCATCCACGAGATGTTCAGCAGGTAGCAGGTGTTTGTGTTCCAGCGCTGCGTGAATCACATCTACCATGTGATCATCCGGGCGGGTGGCCGGTGTCGTTTCGACATGCGTGATAATATGAGGTGCTGTGGTGTCACATGTCTCGGTCATGTGCACTTTATAGCCGGTCCAACGCATACCGCGTTTGCTACTGTAACGTGCGTCGAGATCATAGGGTGAGTGAATTAGATCATCAGGCGGTGGTGCGTCCGCCGTGCTCCGCCAGCGTGGTCCATCGTCAGGGCCATAGTATTGCTGAATCCAGACTCGGCGGAGCACCTCGACGGCAGGTTCTGCGCGCACGATAGCCGGTGTGTCGGGCGTATCGATGGCCACGAGTAATGCAAAGCCGTCGGTACCTACCTGAGTCGCGAGCGCTTGCCGTTCCGTGTTGGCTTTTGGGAAGTGGACTTGACCCACTTTCATGGACAGGTCGTTATACCCGTTGGGCAGCGTGTTGTTGTTCATACGCCACCGGGCTAAGATAGTTAAGAGTCGAATGGCGGCGTTGGCGATTGTAGAACCGTTCTATGTAGTCAAAGATGGC
>JBCDFA010000343.1:0-8571 GCA_039178835.1 Chloroflexota bacterium | reverse complement strand
GTTGGTCAGCGCCACAGTGCCACACCAGATCGGCACGATCCTGAGGAGTGGCTGCCACAATCATGTCAACTTCACGGGCGACGTGCGACTCGACCTCCATCCGTTTGATTGTTTCTTGTTCTTCAGAACTGCGCGCAATCCGGTTTTTCATTGCCCCAAGCGTGTGGAACATATGCACAATTGGTATGCCCCACGCATGTCGTAATGGAAGCGCCGCCTGCCCCGAAAGCCAGTAGTGGCTGTGAATCAGATCATATGTGAGGTCTTCCCCATCAGCAAAGCAGCGTATCCGGCTGACAAACTCAGGAAGATGCTCCAACAACCAGTTTTTGTTATAGGGTACCGGTGGCCCGGCGCGTAAATTAATCACGCGGACGCCGCGATCCGCAGGTATGACCACTGGCGCATTTGGCTCCTGAGTACGGGTAAAAATGTCGATAGATAAGCCGCGGCTGGCAAGCTCGCGGCTCAGTTCACGGATATACACATTCATGCCTCCAGCCTCTTTGCCTCCCAGTGCTGCAAGAGGGCTGCTGTGGGCACTAATCATTGCAATACGCATATTGCTCCCATGGTATATGATCTCTAGTCAACGCCAAAAACAGTGTTTGGTGTACGTACCTGACCAGAGATAGTCCAGTACAAAATGTTTCCAAACATATACTACGTACAATCTCAGTGTATTGGATCAGATGTAAGGCGGATTTACGACAACGGTGTGGTCTGTTGATTATCTTCGAGTTCTGCTTCATCAACATATATAGGATTATAGTACGAATAAACGAGTTCCGCAAAATGCGCGATCACGGGTGCGACAAACTCATCTTGTAGGAAGGTGACGGTTGTGTCGATATCGCTGTACAGATAAATGGCTACAACGAAGTCACCGCCGTTTGACCGTACAATCCCTACATCGGCTTGCATATCAGAGATCCAACCACTTTTGTGTTCAACCCGCACATCATCGGGAAGACCAGCCATCATACGCGTGTCGTCACCATTTTGGGCAAGCCAATCGAGCATCTCCTGGCAACGTTCAGGGCTCAATGTGTCAAAGGTTTCTAATAATAAGCCTTCATTGCGACTACATTCGTCGATCCAGATAAACACCTGGCTGATCTCAGCAGGTGTCGTACGGAGCACCGGATCGGCCTCGGTGAAGGGTGCAGATCCTTCTCTTGGCGGCCCCTGCTGGATCGTTAATCCACGAACATCGATGAGATATTCGGCAGCCTCGTAGGGGATGTTTTGATAGGTATGCTCCAGACCCAGATCGCGCAGCATGTCCGACATCTCTAGTACACCGGTGAGCGCATCGTCGGTCCCTTCTCCTCCAACACTTGCCGCAACAATATCATTGGCTGAGAGATTGTCACTTTCAACAATCATTTCTTCTATCCAGGTCTCTTCCTCGCCGGTGAATTCTTCTAGATTGATGTAGCTCTGGAGTAACATCGGAACTTTCATAACACTGGCAGCTGAAAAAACGGTATCAGCATTAAGATTGACAACCTCTTCACCACTTTCCAGATCATAGACATAGATACCAACCACACCGTCCCACTCCTCGGCCATGGCTTCAATCTGCTGTTGGAGTTGTTCAGTTGTCATTTGTGCCGTTGCCTGGGCACTGGGCGCAAGGGATAATGTGATCCGCCGTGAACTTCCCGCTGCGTGGAGCCGTTCGTCAATCTGTTCCATTGCTGCTTCGATGTTGAGTTCACCACCGCCTGTAAGCGCAAATGATCGTGAAATAGTGTCGGTATCGGTCAAAACGACTGGTGTGGACATATTCCCCAATTCCTCAACCATCGTATTCAAGATGGACTGTACCGCACTTTCGTCATAGTTGATTTCGATAGCGACACGTGCCCCTTCGCCTTCATCCAGCGCAGCCTCAATGAGAGCTTCAATAGGTATTTCGAGATCGATTTCAGTTGGGCGGATCGTTGTTTCAATCTCACCAAATCGCACCTCCAACGGTCGCAGAAATGGTGAGAGTTCCTCTTCAAGTTGTTCATATGCTGCCAGACTTGTGAGATTACTCACATCAACCCCTGCTATGCGGATGTTGTCGGCCAACGTTGGGACAGGAGTTGGTTCAGTAGTTGCCGTAGGAACATCTGTTGGTTCTGGTATGGCCATGTTGGTGGTGTCAGGATTGCCTCCCTCTTGTGAGGCTTGGTTCGATATATCGGAACAGGCTACTAACATCATGGTTAGTGGAATGAGCAGTGAGAGTGTACGTTTGAGAAACACGCGCATACAGTTATTCCTTGCTCTAGGTCGAGAGAGATCGTTGCTACCTGCAGCGCTGCGGGCAGTGTCATAGTATAGTCGAACTTTGATCGTGGAACAAACACTACACCGTATCATATTTGGTATACTTCCCTTAAGTTGTGTATTCGCAAACCATACGTGATAGGTGTAATCATATGGCCACTGTTGTGTCCTCTCATGTACGTGAGCTTTTTGCCGAACGTGCACAAGATGTCCTTCCTCCCATCTATAATGCTGCCCGACAGGGGCATTCATCGTTGATTAGTTTTACTTTTGGCTTTGCTGATCCAGCACTTTTTCCCCGCGAAGATCTGACAGCGGCGAGCGCAGCTGTGCTGGCGACTGATGCCGATGCCGCACTCAATTATGGTATGGACTTCGCCGAGTTACGTCATCAGATTATCGCTAGGCTCCACTCGCAAGGGGTGACTGCTGATGAAGAGAATGTGCTTATTAGCTATGGTTCGAGCCAATTATTGGCATTGCTGCCACGGGTCTTTGTCGATCCTGGTGATGTGGTGATTATTGAAGGACCATCGTTTATGGGGGCGGTGCGTTCATTTGCCGATGCCGGTGCACATCTTATTACTATACCAACCGATGACTCTGGCCTGAATCTTGATGCGCTGGAGAAGGTGCTTCTGGAACTTCAGCAGCAGCAGGTTCGCCCCAAGTTTATCTACACCATCCCAACATTTCACAACCCAACCGGCACGACCATGCCGCTGGCACATAGAAAACGTTTGTTAGCCTTGAGTGCCGCATACAACACACTGATCGTTGAGGACGATCCCTATCGAGATTTGCGGTTTGCAGGAGAGACACTACCTACGCTGGCATCACTGGACCACGATGGGCGCGTGATCTATATTAGTTCATTTTCTAAGATTCTGGCACCAGGTTTGCGGATGGGTTGGGCCTATGCACATCCTGCAATTATTGAACGATTGGCAATGTTTAAGGTTGAGGGATCGAGCGGCCCGTTTTTGACACGTATGGTGGCCAACTATTGTGCCGATGGGCGTTTAGAAAAGCACATTCATAAACTCACAGCCCATTACCAACACAAGTGTCAACTTATGCTCGACGCGATAGGGCGCGAGTTTCCACCAGAAGTACGCGTGATACGTCCTGAAGGTGGCTTCTATGTCTGGTGTGAGTTACCACAGGATATTGATGTTACACGCTTGCTCACCCTTGCAGAACAGCGTGGGAGTACCTTCTTGCCTGGGACTCGCTGCTTTGCCAATGGTCAGGGGCATCATGCCTTTCGTCTGACCTTCAGCTTTCTGCCCAGCGACCAGATCGATGAGGGTATTGCACACATTGGGGTGGCTTTGCGCGAGATGTAACTGTTGATGTGCTATTGTTATCGTGGATGCTCAATAAACTGTAGCTACTTGTGGTCTAACCTTATTGACGTCGGGCCAAAAAAACAAACCATCGAATTCGCTCACGGTACGAGTCTGCCTGTTCTGTCATCGTGTCAATGTAGAATCCTGCGTCATTCAGCATGGTCGCACACTCTTCTGCAGGGAGTGCAGTAAACAATCGTCCATCCGACTCGCGTTCATGTTCCTGCGAACTAGAGCGATAGGACAGGAGCATCCGTCCATCATTCCGTAGGATGCGGTTCAGATGGTGTATTGCAGTTGGTATATCGTCACGCACTAGGTGCATGATCGTGGCAGTACATAAAATATTTTCATAGGTATTGTCGGAAATTTCACGGATATCTGGCAAAATGGCTGTTCGCACATCAATACCTGGAAAAGCTTGGTGTGCCTCGCTAAGCATGGCTGGTGAGGCATCATAGCCGATGGTCGGAAATCCCTTCATATTGAGCCAATGTACGTCTCGGCCACTGCCACATCCAATATCAGCAGTCTGTCTTCCATGATGAAATAAAGTAAGCGCATGTTGCAGAATTTCTGTTGGTAAAATGAGTCGGTAGTGCTCGCTCCGAAATACGGCACTCCTCTCATAACACTGTAATGTCTGTTTATCCATAGCTTTCTCCATTTTTTGTATGCTAATATTTTGTGTTACGTTATATTGTTATGCCTATTCATTTTTTGTGTAGATACGTTTGGAGATATAACTTTATCCTACTATTATTGATGCTATTTTCTAATTTTTGCGCGATTATTACGAATATTTTACCTACAAATAGCTATTGCGCAATTTTATTGCTTGACAAGCGCCAGAAAATGATGTAATGGTATATAATACAGTAATTTGCATTATCTGGAGGGATCAAATGCAAAAGACAGACTTCATTGCTCGGATAGCCGAGCAAACCGGTACGACCAAGAAGACCTCACGCCAAATTGTCGAAGCGGCGCTAGATCTCATTTCGCAGAGTCTGGCGAGTGGCGAGAAAGTCGTTTTGACTGGCTTTGGCACATTTGAATTGCGTGAGCGACGAGAACGTCGGGGTGTGAATCCGCAAACGCGTGAACCAATGGTTATTCCCGCTACGAAAACGCCGAGTTTTGCAGCGAGCAACAATCTCCGTGAAATGGTTCGCGAACAGTTAGCACGTGAGCACGGTAGGTAGGTATTGGTTCTGCCTCCTTCAGCGTGTGTGGTATAATTTGATAATTCTCGAATACTACACACACAAACGCTGATATGACACACGCCCATTCAAAGCGGAACAATGACTCTACCTTGCACCCCACTATTTTGCCGTTGAGTTTAACTACTACCGTCATTGGTCATACAATATACCAATACGAGCGTGTGGGATCGACAAATGATGTCATCAAAGGATATGCCCTTGATGATAGCGCTGAAGGATTAGTGATTGTAACAGATGAGCAGGTTGCTGGCCGGGGGCGGTCTGGTAAAGGCTGGATCGCACCACCACAAAGCAGCCTGCTTTTCTCGTTACTTCTTCGCCCAAATTGGCTTCCTCCTCAACGGGCGTTTATGTTGACAATGCTTGCTGGTATTGCTCTTTGTGAAGCTATTGAGCAGATAACTTCGTTAAGTGCTACGCTCAAATGGCCCAATGATCTGATGCTTCCGATTGTTTCTCCCGATGGTCCGTCACTACAGAAAGCAGCTGGCATCCTCAGCGAAATAGAGCTTGCCAACAATGCTATTAAATGGGTTATTATCGGTATTGGTGTCAATGTCTCGTGGGCCCCAACTGGTGTGGTTGACGGTCGTGATCTGTCGCATGTGGCAACAAGTGTGAGTGCAGCCGCTGCACAACCTGTCGATAGATATGACCTCCTCAGTTCGTTCCTCACCCACTTTGACTCACATTACAATACATTACGTCACGGAGCAGATGATATCCTCTTTCAGCTCTGGCGTAGTCGCCTCGTAACGCTTGGACAGACAATCACTGTTAAGACTTCCCGTGGTGAATTACAAGGCCGTGCAGAAGATGTCTCCTCTGATGGTGCATTACTTCTACGTGATACACAGGATGTTCTGCATACAGTCACCGCTGGTGATGTCAACGCATGAATTTACCATTAAGAAGCCTTGCTTATACAACACCTAATCGATCGGAAAAGCAGCCTTTTATTAATTGCTAATTTATAGAGAGCATATGCTATATGGTAATGCCAATTTGCGTTGTATACGGCTGTGATCGCAAAACGAAATTGTGATGTCATCAGTACGATTGGTATTGAAACAAAAATGATAGTACCGAGGGCTACATAGCAATTTTCGTTCAGTATGGATCTCCATAGTGTAACCTCTGGAAATAATGATATCCAGAGGTCTAGGGAGCTTATTCTTGCGATAAAGTCTTATGGATGTTAGCAACTGCGAACGAACCATGTAGGCCCACATCCTGTCCATCCACAGACGAGGCTAACACAAAGCTTTTTTCCATAAAGACAGGCGCCACATATTGGGGAATCTATAGCCTCAGCAATCTCATGTGGGACAACCCGACTTAACAGCTTATTAGTAATCTTCCCTAGTCGGTTGGACTGGTCTGAAAGGTGGGTAACTTTGGTGAGCAAGTTATGGAACAGACTCATGGCATGTCTCCTTTTTCATGAAAGATTGTTAAAACAGCAGGTCTCATAAAAACGTACTCTTGAAGCATTTTACATAGATAGCATCTCCATACTTATGCAAAATTGGTATGAACATTTTCCAAAATTCCTCAAAATAACATAGTAGGTATGTACAGCAACACAAGAGATCTATGGTCAAACTAACAAAATGAAGAGTGTCGAACGCTAATATATATACTATGCATCACTATAATCAAACATCGATTAATGCTATAGCGATGGTTCGAGCGTATAATTCTCCGCTTGCATCTTATAAAGCCTAGCATAGGTGCCATTTGCTAGCATTAATACCTCATGTGAACCATACTCGGTAATCCGTCCATGTTCTATGACTGCAATCATATCGGCCATACGTACCGTGCTAAAGCGGTGCGAAATCAACACGCTCGTGCGATTTTCGACCAGTTCTGTAAAGTGGTGGTACGTGTCATATTCTGACTCTGCATCAAGTGCAGCGGTCGGCTCATCTAAAATAAGTAGATCGGCATCGCGTGTAAACATGCGAGCTGTTGCAACCTTTTGCCATTGCCCACCAGACAGATCAATGCCTTTGTCCATTTCGGCAAACATACGGCTCAGTTCAGTATCATATCCATGTGGAAGTTTGGTAATATCGGTGTGAACATTGGCCTGCTTGGCAGCATGTTGGACCCAGTTTCTATCATCCATTTTATCGAGATTCCCAAAGCCAATATTCTCATGTACGGTTAGTTCATAACGCATAAAGTCCTGGAAGATGGCTCCGATGCGCTGACGTAGTGCGGAAGGACAAAACTCACGAATATCAATACCATCCCAGGTGATATATCCCTCGGTAGGATCATACAAACGTGTGAGCAGCTTAACCATGGTTGATTTCCCTGCGCCGTTAATTCCTACCAGTGCGATACTCTTGCCAGCCGGGATGTGTAAGTCTATGTTTTGTAATACCCAGGGATGTTTATCCGTATAGCGGAATGAGACATTATGAAACTCAATTCCACGGCGGAGTGGTGGAGTACTAACCGGGGCATGTGTGATCGGAATGGGCTGAGGCAAAGACATGAGACGCTGATAATGAGAAAAGAAGAGCGCATGCATGTGCAATTGAGAAATGCCGAAAACCAGGCTATACAGTGCGCCTTGGACACTGGTAATGGCATTATTGTAGAGGGTAACATCCCCGATAGTTAGGCGCCCCTGAAATGCCCACATAACGATAAAAAGAAATGCCCCACTACTGACCATAACCGCCAACAGCTCTAGTCCAGTCTCCCAGCGAAGTTCACGTACATCTTGTTTGCGCTTGGCATGGTTTACTTTGTGGTAGGTTTGCACCAACCGATCAATCAGGTGATCGCCTAACCCAAACAGACGTATTTCCTTCGTCATTTCTGGGCGTGATAAGATAAAACTGTAATAAAAACTCCTGCGTTCGTCAGGGCTCAACTCATACGCAAGGTTAAAGCGTTGCCCACCAAAGCGTAGCTGAACGATTAACTGGGGAATTGCTACGAGCGCAACGAGAAGTGCTACCACCCATCCTAGAGTCAAAAGTACACCAAGAAAGATGATTAGTGTGATGATGCCTTGTATCAGATGGGTTAAGGTACTTACCAGCGTAAGTGTCCCATGTTGAGCACCTTCCTGACTGAGGCGTAGCACATCATGGAAATCAGGTGTCTCAAAGTAGGCGATCCCTGCGAAGCTATTCAACTTTTTGTAGATACGTGTTGGCAGAATAACTGTTAACTGACGACTTAATTCGGCATTCAGATAATTGTTGATAGGTTGAAGCACTTTATTGAACAGGAGCAAGAGCGCCTGGATAATGATGAGTGGTGCAAAGATCTGCATGAAAGGTACAGACTGTGTGCCTTGTAACAGTGCAGCAAGGTTGTCAAAGATGAGTTTGGTAATCCAGGCTGTTCCTAATGGAATAAAGGCTTGAACAATTGTCAGAAGAATTAATCCAGCAAAGATGACTCGGTGTGCTTCCCATGCCAGTTTTACCATTTGAATGATTGCAGCGAAAGTCGTGCGTGTGCCGTTGAGTATCTGTTTCATAAGTACTGATCACTCCAGATAGCTAAAACTAGGCAGAATGGTTTGGCAATTTCAGGAGCACAATCCCACGCAGTGCAGCGAGCGGTATCGGTCCTAATAAGAGTGAGTCCACGCTAAAGGTGCCATCTCCTCGCAGAAAACAATGCTGTTCTGGCACCTCCCATACCAGATTGCCGTGTGCATCTGCCTGCGATTG
>JBCDFA010000342.1:0-8608 GCA_039178835.1 Chloroflexota bacterium | reverse complement strand
ACACCATCCCGACCAACATAGGACAACACGATATCCACATAATTGCCCTGGCGCACACTGTTGCCAACGCTGGTGATGCCGTTGACCGGAATACTGACCGCGCGACTCCCCGGTTCTAACCCGGCATTACGTGAGACCATGTTCTGCTGGACATATTCTCCCGGCGCAATGTTGATTAGTGCAGTCGTATTGCCATCGACCAGATCATTGACATTTAAGATGTAACTTGGCGCGAGATACTTGACCGGTAACTCAACAGTGGTGAGCATGTCTTCGGTAATCTGTTGTCGCGCCGCAATTGGCTCACTGGCAACAACAACCATCTCTCTGACACCCACTTCCGCTTCTAAACGACCGACATAGAGTGTGACTGCAATACCTCCCGCGATGGCCAGAATGATCGCAGCGATGGTCAAGATGATGCCTTTGCGTCGGGCCTTCGCCGGATCGGTGACTGGTCGTGGGGGTGTAGCCGTATTTGGCTGTGGTGCAAGTGTGGTCATGCAATACCTCCTCGTGCGCGAACACCACGTATCGTAAGATCGGTAGTTTGGTCAATATGGTGAATTACACGGAGCATATGATTGAGATGAGTTACTTCAGGAAATACATGCAACTCGACACATCCACGCGGAAAACAGCGCGATAAGCTGACGCCAGTTGGTTGCGATATTATCGTCGGCAGTGCTAGTTTAGTGCGAGCCGCGTTCATACGATCAAATAGCTTGATATGGTGAACACAGACAGTTGGTGATATTGTTTCATCAAGAACACCATCCTCTTGAAACAATGTCTGCGTAATCTTCCCGCGTGCCGAACAGATAAGTTGTTTGGAAGGAATATCGTATTCCCAGAGTTGCTCTCGTCCCCAACGAGCGACTCCTTTAGGGCGCCAGGAATGGCGCATTGGCTTAACTGGTCCATGCATTCCTGTCACATAATAGCTTTGTATCTCTTTTTGGAGACTCTCGATAAACGTGACTAACTGTGGCAAGGATAAACCTTCGCGTGCTGCGTATGCTGCGGCCTGCACGAGAAACGAAAAACGTAACCCAACAGCCGCAAGTTCACATACTGCAATTCGTGGTGCCGTGGTCGTCAGATGTTTGGTTCCTGCGAGAACCACCTTCGACGCCATATGTGCTGACTGGACCGTGTCGTCAAGCGCTGCGGGAGGATGGAGCGATACAATGCTCATACCGCTAGCCAAAATCTCTTCATAGAGCTGTGCAATATCGCTTATTGTGCTTGATTGATACACAATAGAATGTGGTATATGCGAAGCACAGGCATGATGTAAGGTCTGATCGGCATCAAGGGCAAAGGTCTGCTGCCGGGTGCCAACCACTCGCGGTATAATCGCTACACCAGCCTCCCTGATACCTTCTGGAGCAAGTTCACAACTCGCATCAACCACAATCACCACACGCTGCTGTACCGTTGGCGTAACCGAAGATTGCGGTACAAGTTCATAGTATGAAGAAGTCTGTATCGATTGTTCTTGTACTTCTGATTGCATACAAACAGCCATAGCACTACTCCTTTCCTTTGCGTCACAAAGTGATCAGGCTTAATGCTCCGGTAACGATTCCACCAAAGGCGAGAAATGGCCCAAACGCGATGACACTACGGAGCTTGATTCGACGCAGCGCGACCCCAAAGACAACAAAAGATGCCGCACTAACGAAAGCAATCAACAGTGCCAGAAAGATCGATGGCCAGCCCAACACAAGGCCAATGAACATGCCGAGTTTCATATCACCACCACCAGCCTTGCCCAGACCATAGGTAAGAATGGGGACGAGAAAGAGTGTTCCGGCAATAAGACCTCCCAACAGGAGCGACCAGCGCTCAGGGCGGGCCAACGCAACGGCCAGCGCAATCCCCAGAGCAGGAAACATAATATTGTTAGGAATGCGACGTTCACGAATATCAGTAATCGATACATAGACCAGCACAAAAGCGGAAAAGACAATCAAAGCCAGTTCAAGGTAGTCCATAATACGAGTCTCCTTGAGAGAACAATTGATATTTATTAGGGTTGGAAGAGAGATGTGTACTATGCTGAAAGCGCCATATCGTGTATAGCTTCTTCATTGTCGTGGAGGGGAACAAACTGGTAACCTTCGCCCCAGACGGTGCGAATCATCTCACCACAAAACTCGTCGTATATTGTGAGTTTTTGTCGTAAGCGACCAATGTGGATATCGACTGTACGGGTATCATTCTGTGCGGCGTATCCCCATACGCGCTCAAGCAACTCACCACGAGAAAAGACACGCCCGGCTGTACTGACCAGCAATCGTAGTAACTCAAATTCCTTCGGTGTCACATCGACAACTTGGCCACGTACAAGAATCTGGCGACGGCGTGGATCAACTAGCAATGGTCCTTCTTTGATCACTGCATGACATTTACCAGCGCTACGACGCAGAATAGCCTGAATACGATAGATTAGCTCCAGAGGGTTAAAGGGTTTGGCAATATAATCATCAGCCCCTGACTCAAATCCCTTAAGACGATCACTTTCTTCAATCTGGCCTGATACAAAAAGAATGGGGACATCAGCCAGATGAGCCAGTTCTCCTTCAAAACCACCAGCACGAATAGTGGCACACATAGCGTAACCACAACCATCATCAAGCGCAACATCGAGGAGAATGACTTCAGGTTTGTGCTGTCCTAACAAATCAATGGCCTCAACACACCCATTGGCAATGAGAACTTCAAAGTCATTACGACGCAGGCACGTCTCGACAAACTCACATGAGATCGCATTGTCATCTACGACCATCACAAGTGGTTGAACAACTGGTGCGTATTCCATCGTTTTCCTCCTTATATACATCTATCCTGTAGTGGCTAAAATACATGTCACATCTAGCGTTTGATGTATGTTGCGTATCAACAATGAAATGATTGCGTGGTGGTATTAAAGCAGAACATGCAGGGTGACAACAAGAAGACAAATGTTACAAAAGGGACTACACAAGTGTTACAAAAGTGCTACAATAGGAACAGAATTAGGACAAATTTAACCATAAGAGTTGTTACAAATAAGAAGCAGGTTGACATGCAAGGGACTACTTTTGGGCAGTGGTTGCGCCGTCAACGCGACCAACGTGGTTTAACCCGAGAAGCCCTTGCCCAACAAATCGGTTATTCCAGTGCCCTATTACGCAAACTCGAAACTGGCGAACGCCGTCCCTCCCAACAAGTTGCTGAACGGCTGGCCCAGGCCTTTGAGGTTGCCGTTGACCAGCACCTCACGTTCATCCAGCACGCACGCAATGGTACAGCGCCCCTGTCCACACCAATGTCTGCTGCTACACCTGCGGTGCGTGCATTGGGGCCAATCACACCAGTGGTCTCACCGAGCAATCTGCCAGCCCCACGTACAACTCTGATTGGACGAACAGATGACACTGATCAGGTTTGTCAGCTTCTTACCCAACCAGACATCCGGCTCGTTACACTTACTGGCCCCGGAGGTGTTGGCAAGACTCGCCTGGCACTTCAGGTTGCCGCACAACTCCAAACCATCTTTCCCCATGGCGTTTGGCTGATTGATTTGACTACCATGACCGATTCAGAGATGGTCATAAGCACCATTGCCCAAACGTTGGGTATCCGTGAACATGGATCAACAAATGTCCTGGAACAGGTGCAAATCTATCTCCAAACACGTAACGTTTTACTCTTTCTCGACAATTTTGAGCAAGTTCTGGAGGCAGCATCTCAGGTTGCACTATTGCTCGATGGGGTAGCACAACTCAAAATCTTGATCACCAGTCGGACGCGGCTCCAACTCGATGGTGAGCATGTAGTAACAGTGGAACCACTGATCCTCCCCCCTCTCGACTCTTTGCCGCCTCTTGATATATTAGCCACAAGTCCTGCTGTCGCTTTGTTTGTCGCACGTGCTCAGGCAGCTCAAAAAGACTTTGCCCTTACAGAAACAAATGCATCTGCTATTGCAACTATTTGTACACATCTCTCAGGACTACCATTGGCCTTAGAGTTAGCAGCAGCTCGGTTACGTGTACTCTCTCCAGCAACACTGCTCCAAAGGTTGGTAGAGCATCACGAAACATTGACTGAAGGTGTGCGTGACGGCCCATCACGCCAGCAAAGTATGCAAGCAACAATTGGTTGGAGCTATGGTCTGCTCAAACCTGCTGAACAGATCCTTTTTATCCGGTTGGCGGTGTTTGTGGGGGGATATACATTAACAGCCATTGAAGCCATATGTAGTGGGCAGGATACCGACGCACACGGTTTTACTGATACCGCTAAAATTGCCCCTCTGTGGATATCAGTACTTGATGGTCTGGCAGCTTTGCTCGATAGTAATTTGATTACACGGTCGATAGAAGCTGATGACGAACCGCGCTTCGGGATGTTAGTACCGATCCATTCCTATACTCGTGAGCGTTTGCGTACCACACCAGAATGCTCCGCGTTACAGGAACGTCACGCCGGTTATTATCTTGTCTTCGCTGAACAAGCTACCTCTAAACTTACCGGGCCTCAACAACAACAATGGCTTGATTGGTTGGAACATGAGCACGACAACATACGTGCCGCTCTCCAATGGTTTATTGAACAAGAAGATGCCGAAAGCGCATTACGCATAGGAACGGCACTCTGGCGATTCTGGGAGGTGCGTGGTCATTGGAGTGAAGGAGTGCACTGGTTAGAGCAAGCTCTTAATCTTAAACAAGAAATACCGATAGAACTGCATGCCAGTACACTCCATGTTCTCGGGAGGCTGTTAGCACACTTAAATGAATTCCAGCGCGCTCAGACTCATCTCGAAACAAGCCTCCAATTGTGGCGTGACCTTGGCGATCAAGGTAAGGTAGCATTACTACTTAATAGTTTAGGGCTCACTATCAACAGACAAGGTAATTTTGATCAGGCTGCTGTCTATTTTGCAGAAAGTTACAAGCTATATCAGACTGTAGGCGATACGCTTGGGGCAGCGCGAGCACAGTCCAACCTTGGTGTGATTGCCGCAGAAATTGGTGATTGCGCCCGCGCCCGTAGCTTATACCAAGATAGCCTGGCAAACTATCGCAAACTTGGTGATACGGCTGGTGTTAGCATTATGCTTGGCAATCTGGGCATTGTTATGTGGCTTGAAGGAGATTACCAAGAGGCACGACGATTAACGTTGGAATCGCTTGAATACACACGCCAACTAAATTATATGCCTGTATTAGTCAATAATTTGGTATATCTTGTGAAAATATGCCTGTCACAAAATGATCTGACGAATGCTCAAATCTATCTGCTCGAGAGCTTACCAATCACCAGAGACCCCGCCCGCAGACGCTTGTTAGCAGACACCATCGAAGGTGCAGCAGGATTAGCAGGAAAATGTGGTCAATATGAGCAAGCTGCACGGCTGTGGGGAGCAACATCCACATTGCGCGAAACTATCAGCAGCTTCTGGTCACCGTCTGAACGACCATTTTATGAACAACTTATGGCAGAGGCTGCCAGTCAGATTGAACAAATAACATGGGAAACGGCATGGTCAGCCGGTCAACAATTGTCATGGGAAGAAGCATTTACAGAAGCGTTTGAGATTGCAACCATGACATTACCGACGGATACTGCAACAACGCAGCCAGATATGGATGGAGAAAGTGCTTAATGCAAGGAACAACCTTTGGCCAATGGCTGCGCCACCAACGCGACCAGCGTGGTCTCACTCGCGAAGTCCTCGCCCAGCAGATCGGCTACTCTGCGGCCCTGCTCCGTAAGCTCGAAACCGGTGAGCGGCGTCCCTCGCGCCAGGTCGCTGAGCGACTTGCCCAGGCTTTTACCGTTGATACGGCCATGTGGTCATCGTTTGTGCAGGCGGCACGCTACGGGATGGCCCCGTCTACACCATCGGCTGATCAGACCAACATACCCTTCCAGAAGGATCACGAGACCGCTGAGCCACCGGTGGGGTATTTGCCTGCACCACGTACCCCCCTCATTGGGCGCGACCAAGAAGTAGCTGACATCTGTAGTTGTTTGCAGCAAGAAGGTGTGCGTATCCTAAACCTGACCGGACCAGGTGGGGTCGGAAAAACGCGGCTGGCCCTGCAAGTAGCAACTCACCTCCAACCGACCTTCCTCCACGGGGTGTGGTTCGTCGATCTGTCAGCGGTACACGACCCTGCGTTGGTCATCCCCACTATCGCTCAAACGTTAGGATTCCGGGGGCATGGGCTGGGTAGTATTTACGACGAACTGGCGGACTATCTATCTTGGCGCCGACTCTTGCTGGTGCTGGACAACCTCGAACACCTGCTTGATGCCACCCCTCAACTGGCCACCTTGCTCGATGCGGCCCCCCAATTGCAATTGGTCACCACCAGCCGTACGCGCCTTCAGCTTGATGGCGAACACATGTATGCTGTGCCTCCTTTGCAAATGCCAACATCCACAGAACAGCCTTCGTTTGAGACATTGGCCACTGTCCCAGCGATTGCACTCTTTATCGCACGGGCACGAGCAGCACAAACAGACTTTGCCCTGACCGAGGCGAACGCCCCGGCCATTGTCGCCATCTGTAACCAGGTGGCCGGGTTGCCGCTAGGTCTGGAACTAGCCGCAGCCCGCTTACGGCTGCTATCTCCTACTGCCCTCCTGCAACGCTTGATGGAACACCACGATGTGTTGAGTAAGAGTGTACGTGATGGGCCTTCGCGCCAGCAAAGTCTGCACACGACAATCGGTTGGAGTTACAGCCTGCTCAACCCTGTTGAACAGATGCTCTTTGTGCGAATGGGCATTTTTCAGGGCGGATACACCCTGGAGGCTGTTGAACAGATCTGTGGTGAAGCAGATAAGCTGGCAGAGTTATCCGTGGAGAGCGATACTCTGGCCCCCCTATGGATACCTGCAATTGATGGTTTAGCGGCATTGCTCGATAGCAGCCTGATTACCCGTACGACCGATGGCGATAGCGAACCACGTTTTGGGATGCTGGTACCAGTCCAGAGTTATACTCAGGAACGCTTACAGAGCCACCCTGAGGCAGATGTCCTGGCGGCCCGACACGCCGCCTATTATCTGGCCTTGGCAGAACAGGCAGCTACGGAATTGATAGGTGTCAACCAGCAAGAGTGGTTAGAGCGACTGGAAGTGGAGTATGACAACCTGCGTGCCGCATTGCAATGGGCCATCGCCCAGCCTCACCCGGAACAGGCACTCCGCCTGGGGAGTGCACTCTGGCTGTTCTGGTACATGCGAAGTTATCTCCAGGAGGGGTGTCACTGGCTCAAACAAATTGTTGCTTTAGAAGCGGCTCAATCACCACTTGCATATGCTACTGTCTTACACGGTTATGGGGTGTTATTGTCGTTACAGGCTGCTTATAAAGATGCCCAGGCATATTCGGAGCAGAGTGTGAAGCTGGCACGACAGTTGAATGATCACAAAGTGCTTGCAACGGCACTCAATGGCCTAGGTAGTGTTACATCAAATCAAGGAGCATATACCAGTGCTATTAGTTATTTTGAAGAGTGCCTGGCGTTAGCCCAGACATCTGATAATCGTCTAGGTATGGCCAATGCTCTGGGTAATTTAGGAGTTATGTTGACATTAGAGGGCAGTTTTGCACAGGCACTGGAACGGTATCAAGCCAGTAAGCTGCTTCACCAGGAACTGGGTAATCAACACGGTATGATAAAGGCACTGTACAACATAGCCATTGTTGCCTGGCTACAGGATGACTATCTCCAGGCTGATCACCTATTCTCAGAAGCCCTGCAACTGGCACGCGACCTGAAAAGTACAGAAGGGATTGCCTCCTGCCTTACCTATCTCGGCAAAGTAGCCATCAGCCAACATAATCTCGCCACTGCACGAGATTATCTTTTGGAGAACCTGCCCATCCTGCAGGGCTTAGGCGACCTACAACTGGTAATAGAGTATTTAGAGGGGACTGGTGGGGTCTTTGCGAAATGCGGTCAACCAGTATTCGCGGCACGCCTCTGGGGGGCTGAAGCTGCCATCCGTATCACAATTCAGAGTATCAGACCACCATCCGAAACACCATTTTACGAGCAACTCGTAGCGGAAGCACGCAGCCAGGTAGATCCGGCTGCATGGGATACAGCCTGGGCGGCTGGTCAACAACTCTCCTGGGAAGAGGCGCTTGATGAAGCGATGGAGCTTGAACGCCTCTTCCCAGAACAAGAAGGTGAGAGTGAGTCGTGATATATCATTCCCACAGAGAAACGTACAGATTTAACTCAGCTTCTGCTACTAAACAACACCTCCTTAGGTTTCGGATAGCTTTGTCTAGGGCTCAGGTCAGTTCCCAACCGAAGGCCCTATGCTTATAGACAGAAAAACTCTGTAATCACTGGCCATACTATGAAACAGATTTTTCATCAGGGTTTACGGTTGTAGTTAATTCTACCAAGCGATCCCACTCATCGAAACATGCCCGAATATATTTGTTTTGTTTGTTGTGTGCTATAATATTTGTCTCGTTCTTCGTCTGGTTGATATTCGCCTCAAAACCTTTTGCATTGAGGTATGCAATAAAGCCTCGTCGATGATTGATAGGAAATGTATCAATCAATTCATTGAATACATT
>JBCDFA010000341.1:0-8670 GCA_039178835.1 Chloroflexota bacterium | reverse complement strand
TTGATGCTGCAAATGCAACTATGGCGCCAGTGGCAACACGTATTCGATCTTATCGTCGCAAACAGCACAATGACCAAACATCATTTGCTTTCGGAAGGCATCGAACCTGTCGATATCATCTGGAATGGCGTGACACCACGCGCAGAAGTAGCCCCCCTATCCGCTCGACCAACGGCGGTATTCGCTGGGCGACTGGTCTGGGAGAAGGGCATCGACACCCTCATTCGGGCGTTTGGTGAAGTCCATCAACACATCCCCGATGCACAGTTACTGATCGCTGGTGAGGGACCTGAACACAACAATCTACAATCCCTCATCGATGAGCGCGGTCTTAGTGAACACATCCAGTTGTTGGGACGTCTCGCACGCGGTGAGTTAGAACAAACCTTTGCAGGCGCCTGGGTACAGATCGTACCTTCGCGTTGGGATGAGCCATTCGGCATTGTCGCGGCAGAAGCATCGATGCGCGGCACCGCTGTCGTTGCAAGCGATACCGGCGGATTGCTCGAGATTGTCCAGAACGAACATACTGGCTACCTAGTGCCACCAGACAATGAAACCAAACTGGCCAGTGCCATGCAACAGTTGCTCGGCAATCGTGATCGGGCAGAGCAGATGGGTCATAATGGTCACACAGTCGCTATGGCCAATTTCAATGAAATCCGTAATGCGGATCAGTTTTTAGAGCGATATGAAATGTTAGCACAAAAGAAATATACCATTGGTGTTGCTCCTAAACTATCAAGGTAAGTGACATTAATCAGGATAGAGAGTAGGAAAATAAGGTCTTTGACAATCTAGAAAGGCTTTTCATCACGTGTCAAGCAAATTTGCACTTTCAGTGGTCCTGGTTACACCACACCACTACGATACATTACGTAAAACCGTACAACATCTCCGGGCTCAGACCGTGAGCGATCAGATTGAACTGGTGATTGTGGCACCATCGCTGGCCAGACTCGGCTTTAACGAGGCTGATCGCCATGGTCTTGGGCACGTGCAGGTGATCGAGACGAGCACACGCCAGACGCTGGGATTTGCCAAAGCCGCCGGGGTACGCGCCGCCACCGCACCGATTGTGGCCTTTGCCGAGGACCACTGCTACCCGGAGCCAGACTGGGCAGAAGCGCTTATCGAGGCACACCGTGGTCCATGGGCGGCAGTCGGTCCAGCCATCGGTAACGCCAACCCACTTGGACTGGTAAGCTGGGCCAACCTCCTGATCGCCTATGGCCACTGGCTCGATCCGGCCAAGTCAGGTGTCATCGATGATGTTCCTGGCCACAACAGCTCATACAAACGCGATATACTCCTTCAGTACGGCGATGAGCTTAACTCAATCATGGGGCGCGAGGGCAGTCTCCACGCGGACCTTCGCCAAAAGGGTCGTCAGCTCTATCTGGCTGCCGAGGCCCGTGCGTTTCACCTCAACCCCACTCGCGCAACCGCCTGGGTACCGTTACGTTTCAACGCAGGTCGGCTGTTTGCAGCAGTGCGTGCCAAAAGCGGCAACTGGTCACCATTGCGACGAGCCCTGTACATTGTAGGCGCACCACTAATCCCGTTGATGCGGCTACCACAATTGATGCGCTTTTTGCGTGCTTCAGGGCGACAGAGTCAGCTCTTTCCACGGATTTTGCCGATTCTCTTATTCGCACTGGTCATTCACAGCATTGGCGAAGTCGCCGGCTACATTCTGGGGGAAGGACATACACGCGAACGACTAGCCAACTTTGAATTTGATCGGATGCGTCAAATCACCCGACGCGATCTGATTGCACTATCGCAGGCATAACCATGAGCGAACCATCCACGCAACCCAAGCAACAAGGGTTAGGCAACTCGGTCTATGTTTTTCTTGCCGAAGCCCTGATCATCCCTACCGGATTGATCACAGCGATCTTTCTGACCCGTCAGCTTGGACCTGCCGATTATGGCCTGTTCACGCTTGCCGCGACCTTTATTGCGTGGATACAGTGGAGTATTACCTCTGCCTTTGCCCGTACCACCGTCAAACTCGTGAGTGGAACCGACGACTGGCAACCGATTGGTACTACGGTGATTCGGCTCCATCTGCTGGTCTCCATCAGCGCGATGGTGTTAATCTGGCTCCTGGCCACACCAATTGCCAACCTGATGAACGAGCCAACTCTGGCCAACTATCTGCGGCTCTTTGCCCTCGATCTCCCTGTTTTTAGCCTCGCCCATGGCCACCGCGACATCCTGGTCGGGCGGGGCGATTTTATACCACGGGCATTGAGCGCTGCCGGACGCTGGATCACACGACTGGTACTCATCCTGATCCTGGTGAGTCTCGGTCTCTCGATCAATGGAGCCATTCTAGGAAGCATCGGTGCATCAGTCGTACAACTGGTGATCTGCCGTTTCTATGCACGACCATCAGTTATACGGGGCGCAACGGTACCGCTACGACAGTTCTGGAACATCGCTGTGCCACTCTTCTTGTTTGCATTAGTGATGCGTTTCTATGATAAGGTTGATCTGTTTACACTCAAGATTCTAGGTGGCACCGCCGAAGAAGCAGGGATCTACGGAGCCACCCAGAATCTCGCGCTGGTGCCGGGGATTTTTGCGCTCTCATTTTCGCCACTCCTGCTCTCGACCCTCACGCGTACCCTTCGCGCCGGCGCGGTCGCGGACGCACACCAGCTTGGCCGCAACGCCATGCGGATCGTGCTGCTACTGATCCCCTTCGCGGGACTGGTTGCAGGAACAGCGCCAGAAATCATTCAGTTTATCTATGGTGAAGCATTTGCCCCGGCGGCACCGCTGCTGGCCATCCTGATCTTTGGCGCGCTGATGCTGGTGATGATCTCCGTCACCACCGCAATTATGGTCGCTGCCGAAAAACCAGAATGGACCATCAGGTTGGTGGCACCGATGCTGGTGTGTGTCATCATTGGCCATATTATCGTCATCCCCCAATTTGGGCTGGCAGGCGCAGCAGCAGTGACGACGATCTGTGCGCTCATTGGCGCACTCGCCGCAGTCATCGCAGTACAGCGGCTGTGGCATATCTTGCCACCATTCACAACATTCATTCGGAGCATCCTGATCTACGGGCTGGCCTATGGTCTGGCGGTGTACTGGTCACTCCCATCTGTACTGGTCTTGCTAGAGCTAACCCTTATCAGCCTGGTCATTCCGCTGCTGTTTCTGTTGTTGGGCGAATTTAGTGCAGCAGAAAAAGAGACGATTATGTCGTTTCTGCGTCGCATAATCAATCACAATCAATCACCACGTGAGGTCATATGAGTCTGCAACTACCATTTTTCTCTATCGTTATCCCAACACACGCACGGCCTAAACAACTGAGCGCATGTCTGACATCGTTAACCCGACTGGATTACCCGCGAGATCGCTTTGAGGTAGTAGTTGTAGATGATGGAAGCCCGGAATCACTTGAAACCGTGGTGGCACCATTTCGCGACTATCTCACGATCACCCTGCATCGACAACAGCAAAGCGGACCGGCAGCAGCACGGAATGCTGGTGCTGCAATAGCGCAGGGCCAATACATTGCCTTCACTGACGACGACTGCCAGCCACGCAACGATTGGCTCAATGTCATGGCGTCGCGCCTCACCGAAACGCCAGATGCACTGGTGGGTGGCTACACCATCAATGCCATTCCCAACAACCTCTGCGCGACCGCTAGCCAATTGCTTGTGTCGTATCTTTACTCGTACTACAACGCGACTAATAATCAACGGGCCATGTTTTTTACCTCTAACAACATCGCCCTCTCTGCCGACTACTTTCACGCGATTGCCGGATTTGACACATCGTACCCACGTGCAGCAGCCGAAGATCGAGACTTCTGCGACCGCTGGATCGAACACGGTTCACCGATGATCTACGAAGAGAATGCCATCATCTACCACACCCATCGGATGACGCTGCGGAGCTACTGGCGGCAGCATCTCACCTATGGACGGGGAGCGTATCGGTTTCATCGGGGGCGCGCACGACGGAATCAGGGACAGATCAAAGTCGAGCCAAGTACCTTCTATCTGGGGCTGTTGCGCTTTCCTTTCAGCCAAGAACGACCACATCGTGCCGTGCCACTGGCGGTACTTCTCGGGCTTTCACAAGGTGCCAATGCGCTCGGGTTCTTCTGGGAACGCGCACGGTTGGCCGTAAGCATAGGACGCTAATCGAAAAGAGGCAAGGAGGTTTATGTGTCAACATCACCATATCCTCACAAACCCCATAAACTTCCACATACACTGACGGACAGTGTTCACGAGTATTGGCAGTCCTTGATGACCTACATAGGCCGTGTCGTGAGCACACCACAGTTGTTGTTTCTCTGGCTATCGCTGGTCTTTGGTCTTATCTGCGTCTTTGTAATGCCCCCCTTTCACACGGCTGATGAGCACGATCATTTCTTTCGCTCCTACCAACTTTCCAGTGGTGAACTGGTGGCCCAGAAGCAGAATGATCAGACGGGTGGTTACCTGCCAACTAATGCTATTCTGCTCACTGATATTGTGCAGGGTGATATCTCTCCTGAGCAGAAAGGCCCACAGACTGTTGCAGATGTTACCAGCCTGTTTGCGATTCCCCTCAACAGTGGTAACCAGGCATTCGTTGATTTTCGCAACACCGCTCTGTTCTCGCCAATACCCTATGTACCACAGGCTACAGCCATTGGTCTTGGTCGCATCTTTAACCTGCCCCCGTTGACACTGATGTACATGGCACGCATCCTCACGCTGGTGGTTGCGACTATGGTCATGTACTATGCGATTAGAATCACACCAATTGTCAAATGGGTCCTGGTGTTGCTGGCACTCACACCAATGTTACTCGTCAAACGGGCATCGCTTTCGGTAGACGCGCTGACCAACAGCTTTTCGATGCTGCTCATTGCGATGTTTTTGTACTACGCCTTTGATGAACGAGCAACGCTATCGAGAAAAGCAATCATTGGTCTGGTCATTGTTGGGGTGCTGGTAGCACTCTCGAAGCAGGCATACATTGCGATTGTGGCGCTCTACTTCCTGATACCACGACAAAAGGTGGGTGGGTGGTTTACCTATCTTGGCTTTTTTGTCGCACTGGTGACGATCTGCGCCGCAACATCACTGGGCTGGTCGGTGATATCACAAAACTCCTATACGCCAGTCGAGGCCCGTAACACCACATCAACATCGACCGAGGTACAATTTGACACACGAGCACAACTTGGGTTTGTACTGACCAATCCACTCATGTTCACCCGCATAGTCGTTGAGCACCTCATCACACTGGGGCCAGCGCATTTTGTTTATGCAACGGGGGCGCTAGGCTGGCGAACGCGTATGCCGCTCTGGTTTATTGGTCTCTACGGTCTGGTGATTGTTGGCGTTGCGTTGCTCAATCGTCGTGACAGTGTTGCGCTGAGTCGCTGGCAACGGTCGGTTATCGGGGCAACCGGTGTTGGCAATGTGGTGCTCATTATCGCTGCGGGGTATCTGATGTGGAATGCGGTGGGTGCGACAGAGGTACAGGGCATCCACGGACGCTACTTTACACCATTGGCCCCTGTCTTTACATTGCTGCTGCTCAATCAGCGCTGGCATCTCGGGAAATGGCAACCCTATCTTCAATCTTTTATAGTTAGCTTCCTACTGATCACGATGGTGTTTACAGTGGGTGTGTTGGTGCAGAGTTATTGGGTGTAGGGGTTAGGGATTAAGCCATGGGTTGCCTGAGCCTGTCGAAGGCAGCAATTGAGCAGTTGAGCGACAGAGCGGAGAACAGATCAACACAGAGACGCAGAAAGGAGAGAAGTCGCACAATGTAGTGGCGGTTTGGAACCGCTGTATTGATTAATGGAATGGACCTTCGACAGGTTTAGGTCTTGAACATTACACTAACTCCACATCACTTGCGGGTTCTCAGGGTACAGCACCTCCTTTCTGGAAGCTCGTGGATGAGTTCCATGGCGCAGGATTGTGATTCCGCCACCTCAACCATTGTGCCCTTCTAGGTTATTTATCATTCGTATGGTATAATCCGCGCCAAAGTGTATGATTTATTAAAAGGAGTTACTTTATGGCTGGTCAACAGTGGCAGCAGCCCCCTGCAATGGAGATAGACCCAGCAAAGAATTACCATGTCACTATGGAGACAAGTAAAGGTGTGATTCTTATCGAGTTGTATCCCACCTATGCTCCAAAAACGGTCAATAATTTTGTGTTTTTAGCACGTCAAAAATTTTATGATGGTATTGCCTTTCACCGTGTAATTAGCAACTTTGTTATTCAAGGTGGTGATCCAACCGGTACAGGTGGCGGTGGGCCAGGGTATCGCTTTGAGGATGAGTTGGCGAACAATCCGATGAAGCACGAAACAGGTTCACTCTCAATGGCAAATGCTGGCCCCAACACCAACGGCAGCCAGTTCTTTATCACCCATTCGCCACAACCACATCTTGATGGTAAACATACAGTCTTTGGTAAAGTACTCCAGGGCCAGGATATTGTCGATGCCATTCGGCAGGGCGATAAAATGCTCAAAGTGACCGTTGAGGAAAAATAGCGTACAACACCGTTTTTATCCACGAATAAGCACTATTTTATACTTCTAGTTACGTAGAATTTACACCCCTGATCAGACAAACGCTTTTGTTGTTACCGATCAGGGGTTTCATTTTGTATTTGAGAAGACATCTCTAATCGCCTCTTGTTGTCAAAAGTAGCCTTTTACAGAGAAGGGAAACAAATGAGTAACTCTCGTAACTCATCATCTCTTGGTGTCCGACGTATTATTTCTCGCTTGATGACGCCACTTCTTGCTGCGTATCCTGTTGTGCGAAATATGCGCTTTATGCTCCTTCTGGCAGGCAACAGTGTATCTGCCATCGGTTCTTCTTTTAATACACTAGCTTTGAGTTTATTGGCATTTGACATAACAGGAAGTGTGGCTGCACTGGCCAATATCTGGATTGCTCGCGTTGTGAGCCGTTTGGTGCTACAGCCATTTGCTGGTGCGTATGTAGATCGCTGGCCGTACAAATCAACACTCGTGGTAGGACATATGTTATTTGCGATGACTGCTGTTGGTTTTCTCTTTGTTAATGGCGAAACGATCTGGCTGGCATATGTGCTCACATTTTGCTTACAGGCTATCGAGGGTTTTGTGAGTCCGGCGCTGAATGCAAGCCTTCCATCAATAGTTGGAGAGGAGGAGCTATTGTCGGCGAATGCCCTATTTGCCACCACTTCCAAGACTGCTGTGCTTATCGGTCCTGCATTGGCAGGGCTGTTGTACGGTTTGATTGGTGCTAGTCCTTTGTTCCTCTTCAATGCTGTCAGTTATCTGGTGGTTCTGTTGGCAATCCTTCCACTTACTATCACAATAACACGGGCTGCACCGACAGCTCAACAATCCATCTTTCGCGATGTCGTTGATGGCTTTCGTTTTGCAATACGTGATACGGTTGTATTGAGCATTATTGTGATGGTTGCTATCAACTCATTGGCCTTACGTGTTCTAGACATTGTACTGGTACCAGTGTCTGAGTCGATTTTGAATGTTGGTCCACAAGGGCTTGGCTTATTGTATTCCTCGTTGACGTTTGGTAGTTTGGTTGGGTTGTTAGTCATCCCGTATCTACGAAGAGTAGCCGGTTCTGTACGCTGGCTCATTGGGACATACACGCTCATTGCAGTTCCATTCATGCTCGTAGCTGTATTACCGGTAGCCTCTATTGCCTATGTCAGCATGTTTGTTATAGGAGTTTTGGTTGACATAAGTGGTATTGTTATGCGCCAGCTAGTGCAGACCCAGGTGCCACCAGAGTTGCGTGGGCGTATCTTTGCCACGCTCAATATGGCTATGGCTGCTGGTGTCATTCCGGCACTTTTGGGTCTACAACCCATTGTTGATCAGATAGGCTTTATGGGGAGTATTGGCCTTTCTGCTGTTGTTATTATCTTAGCTGGTTTGGCTATGTTTGGATGGATTGCACGACCACGTTAAGAGGCAAAGCTATTCACATTAGGGCCTGTACGAGCCGCAACTGGTGTGCTGAAAACACTGTTGCTTCATTAATATATCTAGTTGACATAAAATAGAATCAGAAAATTGAACTGCAAAATTGCAATAAGTACAACAGAAGATGGATTATGTGTTAAGGATTGAGAAAGACTGATTTGTGGGTGAGTAGTGATTGGCGGGGAGGGTGGGATTCGAACCCACGTGGGCTTTCACACCCAACTCGTTTTCGAGACGAGCACGTTCAACCACTCCGTCACCTCCCCACGCCATTGGTGGATATGAGAGAGCGGTCGTAACCTTTTCGGCTACGACCGCTCTCTTGTTAGGTTGGCGACCTCGGCGTGATTCGAACACGCGACCTCTTCCTCCGCAGGGAAGCGCTCTAATCCGCTGAGCTACGAGGCCAAACTTCAACATTGGTATACTATCACAATGTTTCGCTTATTGCAAATCAAAGCAACAAAAACTTGCATTGTGAACAAAGACAGGCACGAGTGATACATATCTCGTGCCTGCTCCTAATGGTAGCGGCGGGTGGATTCGAACCACCGACCTTCGGGTTATGAGCCCGACGAGCTGCCACTGCTCCACGCCGCGCCAAGTGGGGCGCACCGACCTACTCTCCCAGTGCTATCTACACCAGTACCTTCGGCGCTCCCG
>JBCDFA010000340.1:0-8758 GCA_039178835.1 Chloroflexota bacterium | reverse complement strand
CAGCAGGTGCACCTCCCCGTCCCCGCGATTTATTTCGATGCTCAAGAGGCACAGGTGCAAGAGGTGCTGCACACAGCTCAGGAAGTGTTGCTCTTTAATAGTGAGGTGCTGGTCTTAGCGTCGAACTACCGCCAGCAACCTGACAACAATGCGGTCTTGACCGATGTTGATGTGGTTGATGTAGAGCAGATTAACACCCAGTTGCAACCCAAGGACCTGCGGGCCACACCAGTGCATCCGCCCTATCAACCTGGTTCATTTTCAGATCAACTATACTCGCCAGATGGACGGTTTTATGCACAGCGGGATGGCATCTACCGTACAGGGACCCATGAACGGCTCATCAGCACCGACTTGCCCTTCTTTGACCGTATCAGCGATTTCGACCCGGTGGGGTGGACGGCTGGACAACGCGGGGTGGTCTATACCGGACGCACCGCCTATGTCATCGATAATACGAATGACTATGCCATACCCTATTCCTGGCTCCCTGTGCCGCAACCACAGTTGTTGTTAGAACTCCCCGAAGAGTTCTGGACCGAATGAGTGGTGCTAGAACAACACGATGGCAGACAAACGACAGCGTAGCCCGCTATCGGAGAACCTCATGTATCACCGTGTGAACGTACTATGGCAAGGGATTGATGGCTGGATCCGCTGGACGGTTGTGGGGCTGGGAGCACCGATCCTGGCCCTGGCCCTCGTCTACTGGGGCTACTGCTGGCACTGGTGGGGCCGCGATACCCTCGCCCTCCAGTATCTCTTCCAATGTCGGTGTCCCCCCGCCAGTGAAGCTACTCGCTATCCCAACTTTACCGTTCTCGTACCCGCCTGTAGCAATCCACGCATTCATGACATGTCTTCTGATGGTCGTTTGTTACTTGTAGAGAATGAAACACCCCCTAGACGTATCTTCCAGATTAATCTCCAGACTGGACAACAACGCACACTCCCCTTAGACACCTCTAAAAGATCTTCTGTGGAACATATTGATGACGAACGTTTCTTTATCTATCAGATTAGTCCTGGTGGTTATAGTGTGTTAGATTTGCAGAACAGCACGCAAACAGCCATTTCATGGGGTTATGCAGATATGCAAGACCCACAGACACACGACTTGCTTGAGAACGCGCAAGAAGTTTTCGTGTTCAACAATGAGGTGTTGGCACTGGCGGAAGACTACCAAAAGCATACCGATAAGAACATCGTATTACGGGAAACCAGTTCAAATGCTCAGGAGAACTTAAGTAACCAACTGACTACAACAGGAATAAAACATCAACTGATCACGCTGCCCTATCAAACAGGACGTATTTGGGATGCTTACTATTCACCCGATGGGCAATTCTATGCAAAGTCGGATGGTATTTATCGTACTGCAACCAATGAACAACTTGTCAGCACACATCTTCCCCAGGAAGATAGGCTGGGGAATTTTGGTCCTCTAGGCTGGGTGGCAGGACAAAGGGGCATCGTTTATACCGCAGGAACTGCCTATGTGATTGATAATAGTGATGACTATGCGATACCCTACAATTGGCTGCCAGTCCCACAACCAAAGTTGCTATTAGAGCTACCCGAAGAGTTCTGGACCGAGTGAGCAGTGCTAGAACAGCACGATGGCAGACAAACGACAGCGTAGCCCATCACTGGAGAACCTCATGTATCATCGTTTGAACGTACTATGGCAAGGGATTGATGGCTGGATCCGCTGGACGGTCGTCGGGCTGGGAGCACCGATCCTGGCCCTGGCCCTGGTCTATTGGGGCTATTGCTGGCACTGGTGGGGCCGCGACACACTCGCTCTCCAGTATCTCTTCCAATGTCGGTGTCCCCCCGCCAGTGAAGCCGCCCGCTATCCCAACTTTACCGTTCTCGTGTCCGCCTGTCAGAGTGCTTGGATTCACAGTATGGCGCCTAGTGGTCAGGCCTTACTGGTAGAAACCACCGCCCGCCCACGTATCTCCCACCTTGATATATCCACGGGGCAAGAACAGATCTTCCCCTTTGATCCTATGAATGTTAGTCGGATTTCCTTCATCGATGATCAACGGTTCTTAGTGCGCTTGTCACGTAATACCGGGTATCTCGTTTATGACCAGCAGCAGCAGGTGCACCTCCCCGTCCCCGCGATTTATTTCGATGCTCAAGAGGCACAGGTGCAAGAGGTGCTGCACACAGCTCAGGAAGTGTTGCTCTTTAATAGTGAGGTGCTGGTCTTAGCATCGAACTACCGCCAGCAACCTGACAACAATGCGGTCTTGACCGATGTCAATGCGGTTGATGTAGAGCAGATTAACACCCAGTTGCAGCCCAAGAACATGCGGGCCACACCAGTGCATCCACCCTATCAGGCAGATCGTTCCTCTTCCTTTCAGCGCTATTCCCCTGATGGACGGTTCACCGCACGGCGGGATGGCATCTACCACACCGACACGCAGGAACAGATCATCAGTACCGACTTGCCCTTCTTTGACCGTATCAGCGATTTCGATCCGGTGGGGTGGACGACTGGGCAACGCGGGGTGGTCTATGCTGGACGCACCGCCTATGTCATCGATAATACGAATGACTATGCCATACCCTATTCCTGGCTCCCTGTGCCGCAACCACAGTTGTTATTAGAACTTCCCGAGGAGTTCTGGGCCGAATGAGCGGTGCTGGGACACCGAGTCGTTTAACACAGAGGCACAGAGGAACAAAGAGACGAAAGACTCTCTGCCCTGCTCCACGCTAAACCTTAACCCTTAAGCGCACTGACCACTCTCCACCGAACAACTAGCTTCCTAGTGAAATCCAAATAAGCGATGACGCATATCTAGATTTTTAGCGAATGGCCACATCGCTGCCTGCACCACATCTATCGCTAAACCAGCCGTATTACGTGGGCGCATCATCCAGCAGGCCAGTTGGGTATAGCAGTGCAATCGTTCGCTACGCTCCATTGGAACACGCTCTATGGATTGCCAAAACTCCTGTAGCCAGCGCCAACGAGTCATCTGTAAACGACCGGCATTGGATGGATCAAACCAGACTGCTCGCTGACTGTAGGCCCAGTTTGCATTCACAGAGGTGCGAGTGTGATCTCGACGGAGAAAGAGATACTCTGGCACTTCATAAAATTGCCCACGTAATGCCATCTCGCCCAACAAAATCATGTCTGATGATGAAAACGAACCAATCAAGGGTGTTTCACGTAATGCAGAAAGGCGCATCAGACCAAAGATTGCATTGATCTCGCCGCGTGCAAAACGATGAAATTGCTGATAGCGTTGATGAGTATGTTGCATTCGCAGATTAAGATCCTCATCATCATAGCGCAACACTTTGCCATACTCATCAATAATCATCGTGCGGGGATAGACCAACACAACTTCAGGATAGGCATCAAGAAACTCAACAGAACGTTCAAGCAGCGTAGTGGCAAATGCATCATCGTGGGCCAGCCAACGTAGATACTGACCACGTGCTAGCTCAACAGTGAGATTGTAATTACGTGCAGCACCGACATTATGTACATTACGGTAATAGTGAATACGCGAATCAGTCTCTGCATAGGCAAGACATATTTCACTAGTGGCATCTGTTGACGCATTATCGGTAATAATGAGTTCAAAATCTTCAAATGTTTGTATCAAGACAGACTCAATCGCCTGTTGCAAGAAGGGCTCACCATTGTAAACCGGCAAGGCGATGGTCACCTTTGGATACTGATTGGACATAAAAAGACCTCTCTATAACATGGGCTCGCACACGTTTTCATGTGCAAAGATATTTTTATTTACGGCACATACTTTGGAGCAGGTAGATCACGCATAACTTGTTTTGTACGACGAATACGCCCTACCTGCCAGCAGCTACGAAGATAGGCAAACGGGCCATATGCCATACCATGGAGTTCTAATTGTGTGAGCGCTTTCGGATAGTTGCGCTGTTTTCGGGCATTCTTGGCTGAATGTGGATTAAGGGCATACCATAATCCACGTGGAATTTTCCGCATCAAATCCTGCAAGCGACGGGGCTCATCTAATATGCACTTTATCACAAAGGCCACAAACCCCACACCATACCCAAAGAGTTGTCGCTCCAAATCTCGATAATCACGGCGATGATAGTGATAAACCATAGCACCTGGTTCGTAGACGAGCAAATAACCACGCGAAATGACCTCAAAAAACGCTGCCAGATCTTCACCACCACAGGTCGGGGCACCAGCACCAAGTACTGGATCGAAACCGCCTAATTCGCACAATACAGATCTTCGAAAAGCCATGTTTGCACCAGCACCAAACTTCCCTGCACTGTATGGATACAGTCGATCATCAGGGCGGTGATCAGCGAGATCGTAGATAGTACGGTGAAAGCCCCTGCTGAATCCACCATACTGCTCGAACCACTGCTGCGATGGCGTTTCCAATTCTGCGGGAAGAATCAAACCTGTGACACAGGCAGCTGATTCATATGCGTTAAAGGTTGCGACAAAAGCCGAAAGCCAGTATCGATCAACTAATACATCATCATCAGTAAAAGCGATGATATCACCACACGCCTCTTCTAATCCACGATTGCGCGCCCACGAACTGCCACGCCGTGTTTCGTGTACACAGCGAACATGAGGCAGATGCCCAAAGGAATGATTGATTGCCTGTGTAATACCTGTATCGTCACTACCATTATCTACAACAATAATCTCATATCGTGGATATGTTTGCTTCAATACATGCTGGACACACGCGAAGATCTGATCTGGCACACGACAGGTAGGAATAACGACACTAACCAGCGGCAGGTCAACGGCAGGTTGTGCATAGTGCTCCTCTTCCGTATGCCTCGATAACCCGTTCACGCTCAAGTTTGCAATTGGGCATTGCCCCTGTTCCCAAAGAACATGATTAATTGCTCGTCCATATTCCTGCCAGATACACCGTGCACACGCTTCAGATGAAAGCCCATGTGCGTAGAGTGGTACCTGTACTATACCGATGGGCCGCCTCCCTATCCGCACCAAGATATGTGCACGTCCATATATTTGAGCAGTCGCTGGATGGGTTGCATCTATCGACGGAATTGGTTCAGCGATGTCAATTTCTACTATTCGTGTTGGCTCAAAATGAACCATCTCTTCTAATTGATTTTTCGATTGTTGCCATTGTGTCATCACGTTTCCCTTCACAAACACCATCAGATTTGAGCATATTCAAACTCTCATCTATACCACCACAACTCTGATGACAGACGTTTCGCAAAATGCGCCATGGTCGTACCTTCCAGTGCCTTACAAAGGACTGTACAAGAGTGAACTGCCCACTCTGTATGACGTATTCACCACATGCCATGCAGAGCAGTCTTATTACTTTGAAAACCAATTATTCTGATCAGAAATAGTTGTTATTGACATGTCTCATATGTACAGACGTGGCTACAGGTTAAAATTCCACAGACAATCGTAAGTCCGTCTGTCATATGACAGAACTGTCACAGGCTGGTCTCTATGCAGCACATATAATCTTGGTTACAAGATACAGATTTCACAGAAGTGAAAACAATGGGGAAGGAATGCAGGAAATAGCAATACGAACAATGATCGTACAAAAGAAAAACCCCGGCAACAAGTGGGTGGAAAGAGCGGGGGAACTGAGGTTAGAAGAACAGAATGTGGTAGTATGGTGGGACAAGAACGTAGGATAACTTGTTACCGGGATGTCGTGCCTCAACAATGCCTGGGGCAATTGATTTGTGACACATCTGCATCATACCCCTAATATCTTTGATGTGGAACGGATATGTGTAACGAAACGGTAACGAGAATAGAACTTTTTGACTCCAGCAGAAGTCATCCATTATGCCAAAAAACACGTCCACACAGATCCAGAGCAAGCAAACACAACCTCTCGCCCCCCGTATGTTAGATGATCCCACATCCTTGAGTGAACCTCCTGAGTCTCACTCAACAGATTTGAAGACGAAATTAATGTCATGGAGTGGAGTCATATTGGTACTCCTTGTCTCAGGGTTCATCTGTAGTGGAATCATCTTCATCTGGCAGCCCGTTGGATTACCGCAGCCATCAGAAACTGAACGCTACTTTCCCTTGGTAAACGGGACAACCACCAGTTTTCGTGTGGCCCACTCTGATGAAAACACAACATTTATGTCAACCAACATAGAGATCCTACGTGGCTACAATGCAGGCAGCCAGATCGATGCACAAACTCTTTCCCAGGTGCTCAGTCTCGTGTCGGATAACACCAGTCAATCCGGTGAGGTTGATCCGTCAGACATCGTCCTGGCACGGGTAAGCGAGAAACGCTACGACGCCACCGGTACCATCACCCCAACAAGTAGCTTGTACTTTGTTGGAGCCAACGAACTCGCGGTTCTGGCGGTGAACAACCAGACATTTGATCCGCCATTGCCCATCCTGAAGAGCCAAATGGAGCCAGACACACCTCGAACCGTCACCGGAACACTTGATGGCTCGTCGCTATACACCGCCACACTGACACTCGAAGTCCGTGAGTCTGTCGATACACCACTTGGGATACACAGTGACTGTCTCCGTATCTATCTCGATCTCCAGATTGCAGAGAATACCGGATTTGTACGAAGCTGGTACTGTGCAGACATAGGTATTGTGCAGCAAGAGAGTCAGCCAGTCGGTGAAGCCAATACACAAGCGTATACTTTGATCGGGGCCAGCACCCCGGGCCTGACAGCACACACCAACCCACCAGCGCCACTCGCCTCAACTGGAGAGGTACAACCACGCGGCCCGCAACATACCGGCTGGCTTTCCTCGGTGCTACCTGCTTCGTTTGAACCGCTCTGGTTGTATCAAAACCTTGGGACGAATAATGACACGACCACCCCACCACTCCCTACCAAGGAAAGCATCCTCTATGGGTTGGAAAACGGTCAGCTTCTGTCCATAGATCGCACGACCCAGACCCTTCAATGGAGTTTTCAGACTGGCGGGGCGATCTATGACTCACCAATTGTGGCCGATGGGGTTGTCTATGTCGCCGCAAATGATCGTAAACTCTATGCCCTTGATCTCACCAGCGGTACCTTTCACTGGGCCTTTGCTGCACAGGATGTCTTCTCTGCATCACCGACCATTGCCGACGGTATGATTTTCGTTGGGGCAGAAGACAGCACATTATACGCGCTCGATGCACAAACAGGCACCGCACGCTGGCAGTACACTGTCGGCGACTCCATTTCCAGCTCACCTGTAGTTGCCAACGGTCGTGTGTATGTGGGCGCAAACGATGGTGCACTCTACGCATTTGATAGCACGAGTGGTGATCCACGTTGGGCTTTTGCCGCCGATGAGGCCATCACAGCAACACCTGTCGTACAAGACGACACGATCTATGTGGGCTCTTACGACGGTATCCTGTATGCGCTCGATGCCACAACCACTGCGGTAGAAGGTGAGTCGCTCTGGGAACACGACACCCGGTCATCGATTGTAAATGATTTTGTGGTTACGACCGATACCATCTATCTTGTCACCGAAGACCACAACATCCATGCAATAGACAAAGCAAACGGCAATGAACGGTGGAGCTACCAGAGCCCATCAGATCTCTATGGCGACCTGTGGATAATTAGCGATCAGCTTATGATTGCCCGCGAAACCAATATTCTCGTTCTTGATGCCCAGAGCGGAACAGCATCCCAACCAATCACATTAGGATTCCCCAGCCTCACCACTGGTGTCACAAGCGATGGGCAAAACCTGTTTGTTGGTCGACAGGATGGTGTGCTCCAAATTCTGGGAGAAGCGAATGAACGCCCATGGGAAGCAGAGCCACACTGGTTGGGTATACCCCTTGCCGATGAGCTTTTCGCTAATACTGACGCACTCATCACTGGTCCGGTACAGCACCAAGATCGGCTTATTTACATCACACTAAACAGTGGTATCTACAGCGCTACAATACCGGATGGCAGTCACGAACTCATTGGGCAACTAGAAGACACGGGGGCTATCTTGGCCACACCCATGATTGCCAACGACACCCTCTATGCCATTGATAATAGCGGCGTGTTACTCGCCTTCGATCTAACCAACGGACAGGAACTCTGGCGTAGCGACACCGGCGGCAACACCTGGAGCACACCAGCCATCATTGATGGGCGCCTGCTTGTGTCGATACTCGCTGATACACAAACGACAGCCTACGCCTTTGATGTTACAGATGGCAACATTCTCTGGCAACAGGACCTCTCTTCTTCCTTTGCTACTATTGGCACATCTGCGCTCGACGAAGACCTTTTTTATGTCGCTGCGGAGTCGCTTTATGCCCTCGATCCATCGAACGGCGACATCGTGTGGGAGTCAAGCGAGTCAGTACAGGTGCAGCAATTTGCCATCATTGATGACACAATATACACCGCAGGATTGGACGGAGAGGCCTTTACCCTTGTAGGTTGGGATAAACAGACCGGGCAGAATGTACTCTCGAAGCCCATCACACTGCCGATATTCCCCAAACTGTTTGGAGGCATGCTCGGTGAGGTCAACCGGCTTGTGCTCATTTTGCAGGACGGTACGACTGTCGCTTACAATCCAACGACCGGAGAAGAGGTGTGGCAGCAACCACCTTTAAACGCGCCACGGGGGAAGTCAACGATTCACAATGGCATGCTCCTCACCCAGACCGCCGATAACCATCTCCTGGCACGCTCACTTGACGACGGTCGGTTGGTCGGCAACTTTGCCATTCCTGGCGAAACCAGTCGCCTCGAT
>JBCDFA010000339.1:0-8783 GCA_039178835.1 Chloroflexota bacterium | reverse complement strand
GGGGACGACGGGATTCGAACCCGCGATCTCAACCTTGACAGGGTTGCATGTTAGGCCTCTACACCACGCCCCCGTGACCCCAGCGGGATTCGAACCCGCGATCTTCACCTTGAGAGGGTGACGTCCTAGGCCGCTAGACGATGGGGCCTCTCGTTCATTTGTTAAAGATTACCGTCATCTCAGCGACTTTGGGGATTATAGCACTCTTTACTTGATTTCGCAAATGAGGCCGTACATGTGTTTCTCTCACAACATCTTATAATGGTACTTTCAGAAACCAATTCTAGAAAGAAGATGTGTATGAGCGTCTATAAAATTCATGTAACAAAGGATAATCTTATGTTTGCAGCAGCCCACTTTGCCTCGTTTGATGGTGATCAGGTTGAGCCACTGCATGGTCATAATTATCGTGTCAGTATTACCTTGGAGGGTCCTCTTGATGAGAATGCGTATGTGTTTAATTTTGTTCCGATCAAACGTATTCTCAAGCGTCTTGCTGATGAGCTTGATCACCGTATGCTGTTGCCTCGCTATAGTAAACACGTACAGATTGAAGAAGATTTCGAAGGTGGTGTGATTGTCCGTGCAGCTGGTCGTTGGTATCGTTTTCCGCTTGAAGATGTACGCATTCTACCTGTTACTAATACAACGGTTGAACCAATTGCCCACTATTTGTGTGGTCAATTACGAGATGAATTACGCATGCGAGACGATGCTCAACATCTAACGGCTATTGAAATTGAGATTGAGGAAACTTTTGGGCAGTTTGCGATCTACCGTGAGTCCTTATCATTTTTGGACGATGAAAGGTCGTCCTGACGCGTAAAGAGCGTGATGTCACAACTGGTGGCGATGATGAAACTCTGGCCAGTTTGTGAGAATCCATATGCACGTAGCTCACAGGCACCATCTTCACCTACTTTGACACCGTTATCGATGTGGTTATAGATCGATTGATAGGGGTACTCTAGAACGATATCGTGATGAGGCCACATAATCGAAAATGCCTTGAGTGACCAGCCATCGTGGGTATAGTGTGGGAGGCCACCACCGTGAAGTCCAGCAATGTGGATGGTTCTATCTGTGAGTGGTCCGATGCCGTGAGCAATAAGCTTTATCTCATTAAAGTAAGGGTATGGGTCTGTATCGTCTCGGGCGACTTTTTCTCCTGTAAGGCAATCAAAGACTCCACGTCCCTGTGATGAAACAACCAATAGTAAGTCAGTATTTTCTGCATACCCAACTGCCAGAAGACCACCTATGGCGTGAGTTGCTGTCTCACGCCAAGGCGTTGGTGGTGACTGTACTTGGCGTGTGCAAAGTTGAGCAAGTTGGGCCAGGTGTTGGGGAAGAGAGGTCATAAATACTTCCTGAATTCCATGTTGTTTCAGACATGTTGTTTCTTGGTGGTTTGCTACAACATCATTGTAACTTTGTCCAAAGCACAACAAAGATGAACTGCTAGAGCTATGGCAGATTCATAATGCTCCATAAGGAAGCTCATTATCTCATAACAAAGCATGATTGATGACTATGTCGGATGGGGAAGTGCGTGACCTCCACGGCTAAGAATGACCGCACCAAGACCAGGACTACTCAAAACATAGATCAAGATGAGACCACCGATTGGTGTGATAATAGTGAATATGCCAATGATACAAGCAATAGATGCTGCAACAAAAATAGCAGAACGTGCAATTCCTGAGTTAGATATGTCTTGTTGCTTTGTATTGACGTGTCCAAGTGTCTGCGTGAGGGTTGCAATTCCGTATATGTAGGGAATTTGAACCATAAAGAGAAGAAGAATAGTAAAAGGAAGCCCAATAATTGTGGCTGATAAGATAGTGATAAGTGGTGGAAGAGTTAGCCCTAGAAAAAGAGTTGTCAAACTTCCAACCGCCAATGATCTCCATGGCAACTGTCGTAACGTGAATGATGAAGCAATCGTTCGTTGTGGCCACAAAGCAATCCACAATAGACAAAATGCCAATGTAAATATACCAAATACGATGCTGATCAGTATCCTTGCAAAAATATCCAGCGCGGTTATGGATAAATCGGACTGAGGTACAAAGAGGTGAAAAACACTCGACAGCGCACCAGTGTCACGTGAGTTATTGAATGTCAACCCTGCAATTTGAGCATTATTCGCCTGCTCGATTGCTCCATCAATGGACATAATATGCCCCTCAATATGAGCGGTATTTGTGATAATAATATTCCCTGTATAACTGATGACATCTCCAGTAACTGAACCCGCAATCGTAATGTTGCCGTTCCAACTGGTAACATCACCCTGCACTTCACCATAGATTTCGATATCCTGGGAAATCGTAGAAATATTTTCGGTAACGATATTGTTTACATCAACAATCAGACTACCATCTTCTTGAGCTGCTACCTGAGATGGTGCCATAAGAACACAGAAGAAAAGACATATATATACTATCCAGCATTTCCACAGTCTGAATAGACGTTGTTGTTTGCCAGGCCATTTCATTTACGTGTCTCCGAAATCGCATACACAGGTGTACGTTGAATAACAATCCACCACAACCATGCACTACCTACTGCAATAAATGTGCCGATGAATAAGAGTGAGGGTACTAAACTTCCAAAACTACGAACCAAAGGTTTGGACATAAGGTGTAATGTTAGCAACAGTCGACTTATGCCACTACTCCCATCTCCAAGTGTCACTACAACAGGTGAGTGCATACCAAAGGTGTTCCATAGCCCAACAAAGACTATACAAAGTACAAGCGTAACTGCTGCACCAACCGTAACGAAACGCCATAAACGTTGTTTTTGGGCTGTTCGTTGTGCAGCAGCAGGAGTTATTTGTGGAAGTTGACGTAATGTTCGTGTAACAAGATCTGATGGTGGTGTTTTCGGATGGAGATAACCCGCTTGTTCTAGAGCCTGATACAATGACTCATCTGCTTGTTCGTCCGTCATGACGTTACTTGTTCGGCGTCCCATGCTGTTAATCCTTCGGAATTCAATGCATCAGCAAGCATATGTCGTGCACGATGCAGTCGTGTTTTAATAGTGCTTTCAGTTAAGCCCGTTGTTTGTGCGATCTCACCATATGACATATCGTGCCAGTACCGCAACACGGTAACAAGACGATAATTTTCCGGCAACCGCTGAAGTGCGCGTTGGACCGTAGCTTGTTGATCGCCATCAAGTGCACTGCGTTCTGGTGTTCTATCATTGCTGGGCAACCAAAACGCAACATCGTCAAGAGTTAACCATGCAAAACGACGGCGCCGCAATCGATCAATACAGTAGTTTGATCCAATAGAAAGGAGCCACGTCGAAAAACGCCGGGTTTTATCAAAACTCTCTAGACGTGTATAAGCTCGTAGAAAAATCTCTTGTGCAGCATCTTCAGCATCCTGTGCATTTCCCAACATGCGATAGGCCAAATTATATACTGCTCCTGCATATTGATGCATCAACTGACCAAATGCTGTCTGATTCCCTTCGAGCGCCTGTTCAATCCATACCTGTTCGTCGGATTGTTGCTCAACCATAACTTCTCCACTGATTGATGTACGCATAAGGGTGTCCTAAAGTTTCAGGTTGCAAGGGTGATCGTAGACAACTTTCTGCGCTTGCATAACGTCCTGGCTTCGTGTACCATACGCATTGTAGTTTAGGAGCCATGTTTGCTCTCTTAAACATACAACCACGGTGTTGAACTATATATGTAGGGGCATACATATGCCCAAGGAGATGTTCAGTGTCAGTAAATTACAATCACGATCAAATACGTGCTGCACTGGCTTTGACCGATCCCGCTATCAGTGCATATCTCGACTTACAAACCGGCAATGTTGTCCACATTAATGAAACCGATACCTCTCCTGAAAATGAACAACTTCGTAATACTGTTATGGAAAGCTATGGCGAACGTTACCGCTATATTTCTGGAGGGAATCCATCCGCTGATGCGGCGTCAGTCACTTCTTGGATGGAGGGGGAAGGGTTGTAGTCGCTATGTGTGAGACCGTTGCAGGTGAGCGAAAGATCAACATAGTGGTCTTTCGCTCATTTTCGTCTCAATAGGCCTAGTTCTTGTCGTTTAGCGCTGCCACCCCTGGTAGGACTCTTCCTTCTAGCAGTTCGAGCGATGCACCCCCGCCGGTTGAGATATGGGTTACCCTATCTGCAAGGTTCATCTGCTCAATTGCTGCTACGGAGTCACCTCCACCAACTACCGTTCGGGCACCACTTTCAGCTAGTGCTTGCGCGATGCCGCGTGTTCCCTCTGCAAACGGTGCCGCTTCAAAATAGCCCATAGGTCCATTCCAAAGGACAGTTTTTGCATCCTGAATCTTACTCCCAAATGCCGCCACTGTTTCTGGTCCAATATCAAGAATACGCCAACCTTCTGGTACTGCATGTATATTAACGATATTTTTGTCCGCATTTGCGTCCATGTCATTAGCAATTACACAATCTGTTGGCAAAAGTAATTCTGCGCGTGAGTTATCCACCAACGATAAGATCTTATTCACCTGATCGACGGCATCTGGTTCTGCAAGTGAGTCACCAACGGCGATTCCTTGAGCAAGGAGGAATGTATTAGCCATTCCACCACCAATAAGCAATGTATCAACCATCCCAAGCAAATTTGTAATCACGCCAATTTTATCGCTGATTTTCGCCCCACCAATAATCGCAATAAATGGGCGCTGAGGACTCTCAAGCAAGCTGCCAAGTTCCGCGAGTTCTTTTTCCATCAAAAATCCGCTTACTGCGGGGAGGAAATGGGCAACCCCCTCTGTCGAGGCATGGGCACGGTGAGCAGCACCAAAGGCATCATTAACATAAATGTCACCTAGTTGTGCTAACTCTTGGGCCATTGATTGATCATTGCCTTCTTCACGAGGATCAAAGCGGGTGTTTTCAAGAACAAGGACTTCTTTAGGTTGAAGTGCCTGAGCTGCAGCTATCGCTTCGGCGCCAGTAGTCACTGGAACTGATTGTACCGGAGACCCAATCAAATCAGAGAGATGTTCGGCAATTGGTGCTAATCGCAGTGAGTCAACCACTTTCTTCTTCGGACGTCCTAAGTGTGACATCAATACGACAGAAGCATTTTGTTCGCGAAGATACTGAATGGTTGGTAACGCAGCACGAATGCGGGTGTTATCCGTAATGTGCCCATCCTTTAGGGGTACATTGAAGTCAACGCGCACAAGGGCTCGTTTCCCGTTCCAATCTACATCACGGATGGTCTGCTTGGCCATATATGTGCTCCTTCTAGAGACAATACACAGTCTCTTATGCTAGATTATTTGGGAACCGCTTTATTGTATCATATGGAGCGACCGACTCTGTCGAGGACAAGAGAAGCATTTGACCATGTACTTGTGAAGATGTCATCCTAACTTCTCTCATGAAGTTGGGATTGGACGAAGAACTAGCGCAGAATGGTAATAATGGCGATTCCAAAGAGGATCTGGACAATAACCGAGGTTCCTTGCAGAAGACGGGCTCCTAGTTGTTGGCTCTGATAGAGAAACAATCCTAGAACAATGTTGAGCAAACTTAAGCTGAGCGCAGCCAGTGGTAAGAAGAGGATCTGGTGTCGTGGTTCGACTGCCGTCACTTCTCCAATCGCATCAAACCGCATTTCGATGTTCGTATCCAAGTTAGGATACTGGCCGGCTATCACAGCTACTACTGCAAGATTGATCACAAAGGTAATGAGAAGAAGTGCACGAATGGTTCGATCATTCCAGAACGCATAGAGAAACATTCGACTCGGTTCGACTGCTACAGACAACGGTTTGGTAGCACCAAGGTTCCGTCGTTGCTCAAGATCCTGCACAAATGCTGCGTGATCTGCTGGTGATATCACATAGAGGTCATTTGCTGTCTGAATGACCAAACACTTACTCAATGGTTGTGTTGCGAAAAGATGTAATTTTTTTCCATCTGGTAAGTCTGATTGTCCCCAGTATGATCCGATACCACCAAGAAACTGTCGTGGTTTTTGATATCCTGTGATTCCTATGTCAACACTTTGAATAGAGTCAAGCGGAATGACCGCACGATTACCCAACCAGGTAACATACAAACCATTACGATCAAGAACATATCGTAATGTAAATGTTGCGAGTATCCGATAGAGAAGCGCTCCTGCGAAGATGGTTAATCCTACAAAAAGGAGCACTTGACTATACAGTTGTAGATTAATAGGCCAATCTTCTGGTGTACCTGCTAGCAAGTGGGTGAGCCGCTGACCGAGAATGCCTCCCCCAATTGAAACAACAATAAGGAGAAGAATTGCAAACCAGCGGCCTATCGACGATTGTGGTGTCCAATATCTCATAGCAATTACATCTGAACGTATGTTTTATGGCGTTGCAGTCGGAGTTGCTTCAGATTCCTCCGTATCTGTTTCGTCTGTTTCTGTGTCTTCTACAGTCTCAGGTGTGGTATTCCCCTCTGTATCAGCCTCAGGAAGTGCTGTCTCATCTGGAGACTGTTCTGGTCCTGGCCCTACTACTTCCTCTTCCTGTGGCAGTGTGTCAGTTAATGATTCGGTGTCTTCCAGACCTTCTGTATCAGTGATCGGTTCAGGTGCAGGTCCATTTAACACGGCGGTGGGTAATGGAATATCCTCGTCAGGTACTTCCTCTATGCTTTCGGGTGTAGGTACTGGCGTTTGTGGAGGGAAGCGCTGGATAGTCTGTTCTGTCCGTTGTTCTTCAATCCATTCCTCAAATGCTTCTGTACGTGCACGTTGTACTTGGGCTTCTGGTGTATCAACAACACGATTGGTGACTTGAATAATATGCCAACCGAAGGATGTTCGTACCAGTTCACTCACTTCGTTTTCTTCAAGTGCAAGCGCTGCCTCTAGAATAGCTGGGTCAATTTGTGAACCATCAATGGTAGCACCCTCACTATCAAACGACGGCAGGGTTCCACCGCTTTCTCGAGTTGCTTGGTCTTCAGAGAACTCGACAACAAGATTGGCAAATTCAACACCCTCATCAAGTTGCTCAAGTACTGCTTCCGCATCAGATTGTCGCTCCGCAAAGGCTTCTTCTTGTTCTTCCTCGGTTGCTTCTTCGGGTATGTCGACAGCGATAAGGATGTGTTGTGCAGTAATTGAACTTGGCTCGGTTGTAGCTTCGAACGTATCTTCTGGAACCAACGATTCCTGAATCTTTGTCGTTAATACTCGTTGCTGGTATTGTTGCTGTAGCCCGGCCTCAAAGTCCTCAAGATTTAAGTTTGCATCGAAACCAAACAATTGTTCTACGTAACGATCATAAATACGTTGGATGAGGGCATTTTGTTCAGCCAGAGCTTCATCAGGTGGTAGTGGTGTGGGTGTAGGGAACGGCGTAGCTGTCGGGCCTAGTTCCTCTTCTGCCGCTGCTGCTGTTGTCGTTTCACTCTCTGTGTCTCCCGAAGTTGACTCGGTCTCAGTTACCGAGTCAGTCTCCGTCAGCTCACTGGTATCGGTGAGCACTTCTGTTGGAGTGATAGAATCTGTATCAGTAATGACTTCTGATGGGAAGGCCGGTCCAACTTCAGTAACGAGTTGCTGGGCAACTTCGGTATCTGTTGCATCAATGCCCAGTTCATTCGCTCCTGTCGCAATCAACTGTTGATCAATCCAAATAGCGACAGCCTGATCATTTACTGGACTCCCACGTATAGCAGGCACTGCATTGTTAAGATCTGCTGGAGCAGGTCCACCCTGACCAGCGAATTGGTCACCCAGTAGAAGTTGGAGTTGGATGGAACTGGTAATTTGTTGGGCGAGTTGATACCTCTGTTGAGTCCAATACTCACCTTGGGTTAATGTCGTGTCATTCACTTGTGCTACTGGGCGTGACGGTTGCCACCATTGGTCAAATATGACACCACCAATGATCGATAAGACTACCAGCCCAAGTGCCATACCGACAATAACGATAATACGTTTCTGGCGTTGTCGCTCCCGCATGGAGCGCGACATTCCTCGCTGCGATGATCTATTTCCTGTAGTGCTTGATTGTTTTAGCTGTGAAGATTTCTTACGTAGTTGAGACATAGTATAGTGCTCATATAATTAAATAGCTGCCTCACTGATCACCTGTAGTAAGGAGATAATGATGTTATGCGTTTCTTTTTGCATCTAGGAATCGATATATGAAGCAGCCAGGATTAGAAACCATAGAAATTGCATAACTTCTCAATCGATACATCTATGCGTATGATAAACACGCTATGACTGTAACCTCATATCCTAAAAAGGAATGTCCTCGTCGGTAATATCAGGAGCATGTCCATAAGACTCCGAGGAAGTAGATGGTCGTTGTTCAGGATTATCATGGGTTGTGTGTTCCCGATATGATCGATTATCCAGCATGATCATGTCGGTTGCAATAACTTCGGTACGGTAGTGATTTTGACCATCCTGACCTTGCCATTGCCGTGTTTGGAGGCGTCCTTCGATATAGACACGACTTGCTTTATGGAGATAGTCTTTACAAATTTCTGCAAGCTTGTTCCATGAAACAATGTTAAACCATTCAGTTTCCTCATGAGTTTCCCCATGTCCGTCCTTCCATTGACGGCTCGCTGCGACAGTAAAGGTCGTTACAGGACTACCGCCAGGGGTATACCGCATTTCTGGATCTCTGCCCAACCGCCCTATTACCATGACTTTGTTTAAATCTCTGGCCATTGCTCATCCCTTTTTACGATGAAATTTTTGGCTCTTCAACTGGTTCTGCTTCACTATTTGTGGCTTCTTCAGCGTTATC
>JBCDFA010000338.1:0-8788 GCA_039178835.1 Chloroflexota bacterium | reverse complement strand
CTAATGAGCATATATACCATCCTTTCTATATTTCACAGTAAAATAGACAGAAAACTATTATTTATAGTTATTTTATAAAAAATTATCTATGAAGTGTGTACAATGGCAAGATATACAGATAGATACTTAAGTTGTGGAGAGAGGTAGATTCGTTACTCAAGTCGTTTGACGGAATATCTGAACAAATGTTGCAGTAAATAGGCACATTGGTGTGTAGAGCAGGAAACAATCGAAAGAAACAACAAGGCCAGAGCAGTGCGTACAGTACACTCACTCTGGCCAGAATCGCCAAGTACCTCGACGAATGTATGTTTAAGCCTCGACGAGATCGCCTTCTTCGTGTACAACCTCTTCAGTCGTTCGTGCTTTCTGTGCCTGGCGGCGCAGACGGTATTCCATAACTGCCAACAACTCATCAGAGGATGTTGAAGTTGCTGCAGCAGCCTGTGCTAATGACATTCGGTTGCTTGAATCAATACCATAGCGACGCAGTGTCGCACTCGCACCTGCTATATTTTGAGTTACTTGATCTACTTTTTGTTGTTCAACACTTTCATTACGCATAATAGCCTCCTGATACACATCATTGTTTTTGTGACCCAGAACTGGACACACCGTGTGTTGCTTTGAGTAACAACATTGCGCCTTTGCAACGTTGGATCGTATGGTAGCACAACACTTAGACATTTTCAACAAAAAACAACCCTCATTATTTGGATGTTTTGCACAAATTCAAAAGACAAAAAAACCCGAGATACACATGCATCTCGGATTTGTCTGACTTATGTACCTTCAGTGGAGGTATTGACTCAGCGTTTATGGGAGAGCCGCTCGTACCGAATTCAATGCATCAATGCGCCCCCAGCCATAAATGTTGTTAGGTGTGCCAGAACTAGAGCATCCGGTTGCAGATATCTTCTTCGCATTCTGCTTCATATTCTGGGTCAATTGGTTAATCGAGAGGTCTGGGTCTGCTTCCAACAACATTGCAACTAGCCCTGAGACGTGTGGGCCAGCCATTGAGGTCCCGCTCTTTACTGAGTAGGCGGTATCACTGCTATTTGAAGCACTACGCACACTTGCACCGGGAGCACTCAAGTCGGGCTTGGTGATACCACCAAAGGGCGATGAGCCACGGCTGCTAAAACTGGCAATCGTATCATTGCTGTCGGTGGCGCCCGTCCCAACCGAGTTACTGAAACTAGCAGGTGAGCCAACTGTGCCACAACTTGGACCACTATTCCCATTCGAGAAAGAAGGATAGATACCGGCATTGACCCAGTTCGTTACTGCCTGTTGATAGGTTGTTGCAGAGCCATTGCTACTCCCCCAGGAATTGATCACGACATCGGGGGCATTGGCCGGATCGCCACCGGGAGCCAGGAAGAAATCGAAACACTCCAGGATATCAGTACTGGTGGCACCACCAAAGGCACTAAATGCTTTACATGCAATCCATTTGGCCTGTGGTGCTACCCCTATCCCTTTACGACCAACTGCTGTTCCCATGGTGTGCGTACCATGGCTGTTATCATCATAGGGTTCTACCTGACCATTTACTGCATCGAACCAACAGGCAGCATCACTACTGGCATTCTTACACTTATAATTGCCACGCAGCGCTTCATGAGACGCCCGCACACCAGTATCCATGCCCCCAACAACGACACCGCGCCCTTTAATATCAAGTTGCCCTCGTACCCGATTGGCCCGAATCTTGGCAATATTCCACTCGACTGCATCGATACGCTCAAGTGGTTCGGCATCCATTGGCTTATGGAGTTGAATGGTGGTGTCTAATTCAATACTTTCCACCAGATTCCAATTTTGTAAGGACTCAATAACCGCTTTACTTGCAGTGATCGAGAACCCATTGACGGTCTGGAAGGCATGTAGTTCTTGTACTTCGTCCATGAGGCCCTGCTTACCAAGCACGGCACTAAGCGCACGTTCATTGCGCTCCGCACGTTCACTCAACAGATCATGTACCTCAGTACGTTGAGCAATTTTGTCACCAGATGTCACGACTTGATCTACACGTGCCTGGGTGCCATCATCCTGAACCAGCACAATGAAGGTTTCTACTGCTGACTGCTCTGCATCATCAAGCCATGCAGTGGTTTGGTCATCAATATCGATATCGTCCGCTTGTGCAGCTACATCAGATCGTACTGGCCAGACGAGGGCGATCATCACGGTGAGAATAACGGACAGGGCCAACCAACGACGGGTGTGAAAGCGACTCATTACACAAACCTCCTGTATAAAACGTATTTTGGGCAAGAAACAACGTTTTTAGAACAGATGTGAGCGCATTTCTACAGTATCAGTGTTGTGTTGTAGGGTAAGATGGGGGCAGGATGTTGGCGCAAAGGTGAAAAGTAAGAATGAGAGTAGTGCACAAAGTACACCACTCTCACCTATCTACTATGAACCAGTCACTTCGATATCATCAATAGCGGCTTCAACCAGGCTTGCGGTGCCTGCATCGGCGGCCTCAATCAAGAGATACACCGTTTGTCCGGCAAACGCATCGAGACTGACGGTTGTTGATTCCCAAGCAGCATCATCGTCGTTACCAGCACCAAGTTCCTCGAAGACAGTAGTTGTACTAGAGCCAACGACTTTAACGCGTAAGAAATCGTCGCTCGATGAGTTGGTGTAGTGAGCGAAGTAGTAGCTGAAGCTTAGATCATAGCTACTTGAACCTGTAAGTGTGAAATCGGGTGAGCGTATCGAAGTCACACCATTGTCAATATCATTGGCACCCACAGAGGAGCCTGCGGAAGCACCAGTTACCAGCGCATTGCTACCACTTGCGGTGGCATCAAGCTGTTTGGGTCCGGTAATATCGGTACCTTCAGGGTTACCACGCTCCCACAAACCAGTTGTAGCAGCATCTGCCCCACCGGGATTAGCAGTCCAACTTTGTACTGTCTCAAAATCATCGGCGAAAACAGTGCTACCAGATGGTGGTGGAGTTGGCGTGGGGGCAGGACCACCACCGCCAAGCGCAGCCTGGACGGATGCCAGCGCATCAATGCGGCCCCAACCATAGATGTTGTTCGGTACACCTGAGCTACCACATCCGCTGGCTGGAATGCCAACTGCGTTGTCTTTCATGTTTTGTGTCAACGCATCAATGGACAGCGTGGGGTCAGCCTCCAGCAAGAGTGCAGCCAAACCTGCTGCGTGTGGGCCAGCCATAGACGTACCACTGATGGTGTTGTAGCTGCTATCACCATTCTGCCAGGCACTGCGAATACTGACGCCAGGGGCACTCACATCTGGTTTGCCGATCCCACCGAAGGGAGACGGACCACGGCTGCTGAAACTGGCAATCGTGTCATTGATGTCGGTTGCGCCGGTCCCAACTGCATTGCTGTAGCTGGCTGGTGCACCTACTGTGCCACAACTTGGCCCGCTATTCCCATTGGAAAACTCAGGGTAGATGCCTGCATTGACCCAGTTCGTCACGGCCTGCTGATAGCCAGAGAAGGAGCCGTTGCTGTTGCCCCAGGAGTTCACGACAATGTCTGGTGCGTTGGCCGGATCGCCCCCTGGTGCCAGGAAGAAGTCGAAGCACTCAAGGATATCGGTACCGTTGGCACCGCCGAACTGATTAAAGGCTTTACAGGCAATCCATTCGGCACCGGGCGCAACACCAATACCCTCACTACCCACGGCAGTTCCCATCGTGTGTGACCCGTGCCCCTGGTCGTCGTATGGTGCCGATTGCCCATTGACCGCATCCAGCCAGCACGCACTATCACTGGTACCTGAACACTTGTAGTTGCCTGCCAGTGTCTCATGCGTCTCGCGTACACCTGTATCCATGCCACCGACCACGACACCGGAACCATCAATGCCCAAATCACTTTGCACCTGGTCTGCGCCGATCTTGGAGATGTTCCACTCCACCGCGTTAATCTGGTTTAATGGCTCGGCGGCAAAGGGCTGATCGAGCTGGATGGTCATCTCCATATCAATGCTTTCCACCAGGTTCCAGCTTTCCAACGCCTCGACCACTGCTTTGGTTCCGGTGATGGAGAAACCATTGACGCTCTGGAAGACCTGCAATGACTGCACCTCATCCATCACGCCCCGTTTGCCAAGCATGGCGCGAAGCACACGATCATTGCTCTCGGCACGCTCACTCAAAACGGTGTGGACATGAGTTCGACGAGTAACTTTGTCGCTCATCACCTGGGCTTCATTCACGCGCGCTTGCGTACCATCATCGCGTAAGAGGACGAGAAACGTCTCGGTTGCGGAGGCGTCCGCTTCATCCAGCCAGGTTTCCGTCTCAGAGTCGAGTTGTACATCACGATTGACGGCGATTCCTTGCATCGGCCAGACCAGCGCAATCATCGCCAGCGCAAGTGCGGCGACCCCAAACCAACGATACGTGCGGATACTGTCCATAAGTGTTGACCCTCCAAAAGTCTATAAAAACCACTATCCAAGGGCGAAAAGTTACGACTCGGTAATCGTCAGATCATCGATGGCGGCTTCAACTAAGCTGGGCGAACCGCCATCAGCGGCCTCTATGAGCAAATAGATTGTTTGTCCGGCAAAAGCATTCAGATTTACGGTCGTAGATTGCCAACTGGCATCGTCATCGCTACCATCGCCCAGTTCTTCAAATACTGTTGTTGTGGTTGAACCAACTACTTTAATACGTAAAAAGTCATCACTTGAAGAGTTTGAAGAGTGTGACAGATAGTAGCTAAACGCTAACGTATAATCACTTCCACTACTTAGCGTAATATCGGGTGAACGAACCGAGGTGATACCAGCATCAACATCATTGGCACCTACGGAAGACCCGGCAGAGGCACCCGTCACCAGATTGTTGTTGCCACTCACGGTCGTACCAAGCTGTTTGGGCCCGTTGTAATTCGTATCCTCAGGGTTCCCACGCTCCCATTGACCAGTTGTAGCTGCATCAGCACCGCTTGGGTTGGCGCTCCAACTGTTCGCACTCTCAAAATCATCGGTGAAAATCGGTGTGCCACTTGGGGGAGGCGTTGGTGTGGGGGCAGTACCACCACAATACTCGCTCTCCTTCCCAATGACACCATACGGACAATCAGACTGCTCCATCAGATAGAGGACCGCATCACGGTTGCGACTGGTCTCGGCGGGGATAACTTCATCTGGAGGATAAAATCCAGGATTTGATGTACGCGGATACATCTCGAAGGTATAGGCAAAAATGCCATGAACTCCATAGGCCCAGTCAGTCATATCACCATCAGCAATATACAAATCACTAGACTGTTGTGGTTCGTAGCCATTCGTATCTGCCATCGCCTCACCCATAGCGACAAAGACCTCATGATCATCCTGCGACATATCGTCAGGGACATCCTCGAAGGTATAGCCATACGGCCATAAGATCAGTTCGCTGTAGGTATGGAATGTAATGGCCGTCGCAATTTGCTGCTCTCCACCAATGACACGACTATCGATAAAATCACGTAAACTGGCGGTCTCGGGTGTTGAAAATGCTGATGAACCGCGATAGGTATCACTGGCAGGATTGCCGCTTGACCCACCGCAACATCCCCAGCGATAGCCATAGTTGCGGTTGGGGTCGGTACCAACGGCAGAAGACCCAGCATTCGGCTGACGATTCTTGCGCCAGAACCGATATGAACTACCCGCAATATCGTACTCTCCACCATCGGGATTCAAGTTAAAGACAATATATGTTTCTCGATTATCAACTAAGTCAGTAATCTGAGGATCACTACCATAGTTATCAACCAACAAATTCATAATGTAGAGTGCCATTTCAACCGTCAGATGCTCCCGTGCGTGATGCAACCCGGTGAAGAGTACTTCCGCTTCTTCCTCATCAGTTGCGACATTGTCGCTAATTTTGACTGCCCATAGCTCACGGCCTTCATATGATTGACCAATACTAAAGCGATTGACAATCGATGGATTAGCCGCGGCTACCTGAGCAATCTCGTCGCTCATTTCACTATAATTACTGTAGTTCGAGTCTTGTGGGGGGAAATCCTGGATGGTGACCAGTTCTTCGGTTTGGAAACCCATAGTTTCAATCTGCCGAAATTCCGATCCGATAGCCGTAACCACTACATAATCATCGCCGACCTCATCAATAGATGCACCTGTTTGTGCAATGTCAGTGCGCTCCTCCCGGGTTGATACATCACGAATAACGTAGGTGTGTCGTTCAGTATCTGTCCCAGATGCTTTAGGGGGTGTATCTGGCTCTTCCTGATATCCCATTGCTGTCATGGGAACATATCCAACACCTAAGAGAAGTACACAAAACACCATTACAAGGGCCTGTCGTGGATGTCGCACACCAGTTCCTTTCCTATACTATGACTCGATACAGCGCAAAATATGCAGAGATAAACCAGCAAGAAAATCTAGCATGGCAATCAAAGCGAATACTGATAGACACGATTAGGGATATCGTCTCTACTAACGACTATTCATTTCCATCAAGTGGGTAAGATCAATATATGAGCGTGTTTACTTTTCATCTACTACTGTGCTGGTATGTACTGGCAAAATTTCAGCTATCACATAATTCTGGGCGATTATTTAACTCTCAAAGTCTAAATATGTAAAATTATATGATTTAATCTTGAAGATGAATGTATATAACAGGTATAGATACTACTATACATCAATCGCTTTGTCAAGAAAGAATTAACGAAACTATAAAAACTGCAAAAATTCTTCAGAAGACACCAGGAATAGGGAAACAACAGCCCATTACTATGCAAAAATACACATTCGTAGACAGAGTATAGAAAACAGTTTTGTCTCTGTGGAATGGTGCAATAATCAGGATGACAATTATGTGAATTCTGTACTCATGCTCTTCTATTCGTGATAAAACCACCTCTCAGCAGCTCCCGAAGCATATACATAAAACCAAATAGATTATTTCAGCCCTATCAATTGGAATGTACCTAAAACTAATTTGTCAAACACACTTGACAAAAAGCCGTCTTTACTTTACCATACAAGACAACTTTGCTTTACATTTATTCAAGGAGACCAGACATGACCTGTACAACTCATCAATATACTCGTAAGTTCACCATAGCACTCCTCGTCTATGCTCTGACTTTGAGTATCTCACTTATGCTCCTGAAATGGAACCCAGATAGTCCGCTTCGTGTGCTGTTTGCGCTCTTGCCAATGCTGCCAGCCGGTTATCTCCCCATTGTACTCGTCCGAATGCTGGGAAAGCTCGATGAACTACAACGACGGATTCAGCTTGAAGCTCTCGGGTTTGCCTTTGGTGGAACCGCTGTCCTGACGTTTGGCTATGGCTTCTTACAGAATATTGGATTTCCCCCACTGAGCTGGTTTCTGATCTGGCCAATCATGGCATCACTTTGGGTTATCGGCAAAACATACGCCTCATGGAGATATCGATAAATAACAGTCTCTATTGCGAACTTTCCCAATTTACACTCTAAAAGGAACACTAATCATGACTTCGCTCTCAAATGTTGCCATAAGCGCAATGATCTTTCAGACTGCCGCTTACTATCTATTTCCCCTCCTCCTTTGGTTCATACTCAGACGGCGACTCGGCGTATCGTGGCGATTTATTGGGCTGGGCACACTGACATGGCTTACGGCACTTCCCTTCATTATTGGTGTACCAATGATCGTTGGTATGTTGCTGGGAAATAGCGATCCGACACTCAGGCTCATAGCCGGAGGAGTGGCCCTGTCGCTGACGGCTGGCATTGTCGAAGAAACATCGCGCTACATCTATTATCGCCAGAGTGCCACACTACGTGACTCATCGAACCTGCGCCACGCAATTGTCGCAGGTGCTGGTCATGGCGGAACCGAGTCCTTAGTACTGGGCATACAGTTTGTCGTACTGCCAGCAGTGATGATGCTCTGGTTTCCGCAGTTTATCCCAGCCGAACTACGGGATTTGCCTTTCTCAGCCACGGATGCGCTACTCAACGGCGCGTCACGGATGGCGATCATCATATGTCATATCGGGTTTACGCTCCTGATCTGGCAGGCCGTGAGTCAACAGCGCGGGGCATTGTATATTCTGGCTGTGGTGTTGCATATCCTGCTCAATCTTCTGGCCTTCGTCTTACCAGTCATGGTGCCTGGGAGTAGTTGGGTTGGTGGCCTCTTTATCCTTGTATTGATGGGCTGGACCCTCATGCAAATGCTACCTGCTTTGCGTAGACTATCCACTGCCAAACTTGGAATGGGATAGTGGTAAGAAGGGCCATCGCACTCAGCTCAGACAGGAACAAACAATCGCACATATGTTATATCATGTGAAAGCAGAGATACAGATATAGATGGAGTATCGCATGAATGATGTATTTGAAAAGCTCGTTACTATTATAGAGCAGGATTTCTACGACGAGACGTTTCTTTCGGAGCACTGGCTAGCCATCAAGCAGACGCACCGGGCCAGACTCACTGAAGCACATGCTGTAGAAGAGCAAGAACAAGTGCTCAAGAGTTTGCTTGAGTCGCTTGGGGTCAGCCATAGTATGTTGATTGACCCTGAACTGGCACACCGGATTGCAACACGAGATAGCACTGTTACGCCACCCAGTTTCCACATCAATAACTACGATAAGGTGCTCTTTGTATCTATTCGTTCTTTTCAGGTCCGTCGTTTGCGTGCAGTCGATGTGGCAGCTTTGGCGCAGGCCATGTTCGATGCATCCTCCATCGTATTAGATCTGCGGCTGAATGGCGGTGGTTCGGGAAGCGCGGTGGTCGAACTGGCCAGCCTCTT
>JBCDFA010000337.1:0-8824 GCA_039178835.1 Chloroflexota bacterium | reverse complement strand
CGACGTGCGGAGAGTAGGAGCCGTCTTGGCGACAGTCCTGGTTCGAAGCCAGAGATTGGTAGTATCTCTGAAGCCTCGTCCTCACCTCGACGGAGTATGTCTTCTGCACGTCGCGTCGCCGCATCGAACACGTGGGTATGAACACATGTTGACGTTGTGGAATCTGCAACTCGTCCTCCAGCCAACCCTTGTCCAGCCCACGACTGCAGCTGCCTGGCTCGTCGTTCTCGTCTTTTCCACGACCGAACACGAACCTCCCAATCTCTTTCAGCACATCTCCGCCCCACCGACTCATCACTCTTCCGCCTATTCCGAGAACTGGCAGCCGCACGTGAGCTATTCGAAAATCCGCTCCATCCATATACACAAGGATTGATGGGGTCATTCCCTGCGCTTACAGGTGAGAAGAAAAAGCTAAACGGCATACCGGGCGCACCACCAGATATGATCGATCCACCATCGGGATGTGCATTCCATCCGCGCTGTTCGCAGGTGCAACCAATGCATAAACAGGTTGTGCCGCAGTTGCGTGAAGTCGCACCAGAACACTATGTGGCTTGCCATTTATACTAGGGTAGATACTATCAATCATTGATATGTGTTCTGGCATGTATCATGCTGATAGTATTTTTTGAAGAGGTCACTTATGAGTTACTCAACGATGTCTGATTATCCACAAACAGACCACACATCAGAGATACCTGTGATCGATGTGCGAAATCTGACCAAATATTTCCCGGTTGGTGGGATGTGGCGAACCCATCATGTCCATGCACTCGAAGATGTTTCCTTTACCATCAATCGCGGTGAGATCGTAGCGCTGGTCGGCGAGTCTGGGAGCGGGAAAAGCACCACCGCACGCCTCATCTCACGGCTAATGCCGCCAACACGCGGTGAAATTCTCTTCAAGGGGCAGGATGTCCTCAAAACCGAACCAGGTAGTGCATCACTTTCCTATCGCAGCGATGTGCAGATGATCTTTCAGGACCCGTTTGGTTCACTGAATCCGGTACACACGATTGGTCACCATCTGGAACGCCCCCTGAAAATCCATAAGAAAACCAATTCTGCCAGTGAGCTTCAAGACCGTGTTGAGGACCTCCTGACAACGGTGGGGCTTAATCCGGCGGTTGAGTTTGCGACGAAATTCCCGCATCAGTTATCGGGAGGGCAACGCCAACGCGTCGCTATTGCCCGCGCTCTTGCTGTCGATCCTGAAGTTATTCTGGCCGATGAACCCATCTCTATGCTCGATGTTTCGATTCGCATGGGCGTCCTGAACTTACTCGAACAGCTCAAGGAGGAACGTGGCATCGGGTATCTCTACATCACCCACGACATTGCAAGTGCACGCTATATCGGCGACCGCACCACGGTGATGTATGCAGGAAACATGGTCGAGGGGGCCGAAAGTTGTGAGCTTATGGACCATCCGGCGCATCCCTACACGAGCCTGCTCTTGTCAGCAGTACCAAACCCCCATGCTGGATTGGCCAAACAAACGGTGGAGGCACGTGGTGAAATCCCATCGCTAATTGACCCGCCGCCGGGCTGTCCATTTGCTGCACGGTGCCCCAAAGTGATGGATGTCTGCCGAGAGACGATGCCAGGCATTGAATGGGTTCGTTCCGATCACTGGGTACGCTGTCATTTGTATGGTCCAGGACAGACATCTACGCCAACAGCACCCACAACATCTGCATCGCCGTAACCTTATATCCGCTAGAACTGAACTATGACCCAGGAGGGTCGTTGTGAGCGTTACACTAACAAAAGAAGGGCTCAATATTGCTGGCCAGACTATTCCTGTCTATGCTGGAACCGTCCACTACTGGCGGCTTGAGCGCGACCGCTGGCCAGTTATCCTCGATCAAGTCAAGCAATTGGGCTTTCAGATGGTCGAGACCTATATTCCGTGGGCCATCCACGAAACATCACCTGGCCACTATGACTGGGGCACAGAAGATGATCGCAAGGATGTTGAGGCATTCATCAATCTGTGCGAAGAACGTGGACTCTGGCTGATTGTGCGACCTGGCCCCTTGATTAATGCCGAACTTACCGACTTTGGCTTTCCCGAATGGGTGCTGCTCGATCCAGCAGTGCAGGCACACACTGCGGTTGGCAGCATCCATTACGATGCTGCATGGGGGCTCCATCCACCGCATCAATTCCCAGTCCCGTCCTACGCCAGCGAGGCCTTCTACACCTATAGCGCCGGATGGTTTGACGCTATCTGCCCCATCATTGCACGCCATCTGGCACCCAACGGATGCATTGTGGCCGTGCAGAGTGACAATGAAACCTGCTATCTCTTTCACGACCAGACCTACGCTACCGACTACAGCCCGGACTCACTCAAGCTTTATCGTTTGTTTTTGAAAGAACGCTATCACGACACTGAAAAGCTGAATGCGGTATACCAAACGACATATGCTGATTTCACCGAGATTGACGGGCCGCGTGATTGTTTGGTCAGTACCCAGAAGGACCTGCCCTGGCATCTTGACTGGGTGGCGTACAAGGAATATCAAATCATCTGGAGTGTTGCCCGCTTCGCACGTATGTTGCGTGAACGCGGGATTGTGGATGTGCCTATCTTCCACGACGTGGCCTTCCAGCAACGCACCCCCTTGGATGTTGCACGGATGGAAGCACACCACGACATCGATTGGGTGGGAATGAACCTGTATCGAAACAAAGAGGGCTATGCCAGCGCAGTACGCCAGACACGTTTCCTGGTTGGCAGTACCAAGCTCCCCTTTGTACCAGAGTTTGGGTGTGGCATCTGGAGCCACCATCCACTTACCCCCAGACCTGAAGAGCAGGAACTCATCACCCTTGGGGCACTGATGCATGGGCTCAAGGCCTTCAACCTCTATATGCTGGTTGAACGTGACCGCTGGCAGGGCAGCGCGATTACCCGTCACGGCACACTGCGCCCAGAGTATGCCGACTTCTATCAGCGACTGACCCACTTCCTGCACCACTATCAATTCTGGCGCTTTGAACGCGACCGACAAGTATTGGTTCTGCGAAACTATGATCTGGGGCGCTACGCAGCAATGACATCGACACTTAATTATGCTCACGCCGATCTCTACGGATTGCCATCGGAATTGTTCACGACCGATGTTGATCTCGATCTACGCTGGGATGCGGCTACCGAAGCCGATGAGCACCGCACCGATACATGGTTTGGAACACTCCTGAATACACTGAGCAACAGTGCGATTGACTATGATCTGGCCGACACCCATATCACGTCACAACAACTCGCACAATATCCACTTGTGTTCCTGCAAGCCACCGATTTTATGGACATCAATGATCAGCGCCATATCTTGGCTTACATCGAAGCAGGTGGCACTGTGGTTGTCGGTCCTGGTCTCCCATACACCGATCCCACGCTCACTCAGACTGGTATATTTCAGCAGTTCCTTGCCTCACCAGGGTCAGCAGAGATTGGTAAGGGGCGGCTCATCTGGACTACCACAATGGAGCTACCAGAACTGGTCAACGACCTTGTATCGGAACCATCATTCTACACAGATGATCCCGCTATCGATCTCGCAGTTCTACGCAATAGTGAGCAGACATTGCTCTTTGCTGTCAATCCAACCGACAACAAGCTTACTACTACGCTACGCTTTAACGGAGCATGTACGCTCCAAGCAGCCTGGCAGCATACAGAGACCTTACAAGGGAATGGCTCGATTTCACTCACTATAGCACCATATAGCGTACAGATATGGGAGGCCCGCTATGATTGATCGGAACTGGGATGTCGTCGACCTTGACCCACTCACCTGGCGTAACCTGGGTCGCTTTATTGAACCAGGCCAATACATTCGCGTAGCTCAACCAGGAGAGCATGGCCTGTTCGTACTCCACGACGATGGTCACATCCTCCGCGTGGTTGACACGAACGTTGGAATACGACACGATCTGGGCATAACCGATGCCAGCGATCCACAGACATTAGCGGCAGAACTCCATGCTCGCAACGAATGGCAGCGCATACATGTCATCAACAAACAGCATCTGGCATTGGTCGCTCGACAGGCCCAGTCCATCGAGCACCGTGAGATGACACTCGACCAGTACTATCGGCTTGTCGGCGATCTGCTGTGGAGCAGCCAAACGGGCTATGTGAGCATACCACCCTATCCAGGACATTGGAATGGCTGGACCTACGATGTTATCACACAGTTTATCGGCTATCTTCCTGAGACAACATCTGTAGCACTAGGTGTCTTTGATGATGAAACAGTTGCTATTGGCCTTATAGCAGCATTAAATGATGGGCGTATCACACGTGTCACGACATTTGAGGCACTCGATCTGCAAGCACAACCAACCCTCTCTTCAGATTTTCTCTACGAGCTTGGGCATGCGTTGGAGCAAGATTTTGCCAGCCCATCGGCAATGCTGATCTGTTCCCAATCAGTATTTGAAGAATGGATCGAGGCAACAGCCAAGACAGCCGTTATTGAGCGTGCTGTCACCGAAAAACAAGCGTTTCTCAAACTTCCCTGAGGTATGGTCTCAGGTCTTGTGCAACAGTTTGTAAAAACGCATCACGGGAACTCTGCACAAAAAAATGATCACCTGGGAACATACGGATGGTGAACGGTCTTTTGGTATATCCCTCCCACTCGGCAATCTCATGCTGATATGCACGAGGATCTTGCTGACCACCAAAGGCTGAAATTGGACAATCAAGTGGCTCCTGCGTGGTGTATGTATAGGTCTCGTGGAGACTGAAATCGGCCCGCAGGAGTGGCACCAGCATTTGCACCAATTCTGGATGTTGGAGAATTTCCTCCGGTGTTCCATTCAGCTTCCGCAATTCTGCGATAAAGTCATCATCAGCTAGATGTGCCATCGATTTCATACGACTTGGCAGGTGTGGTGCACGCCGACCGGAAACAAACAGATGCAGAGGATGTTGATTTGATTGTTGGCGCAGGTGTCGTACAAACTCAAAGCCAATCAGTGCACCAAGACTATGTCCATACACCACAAACGGGCGATCAAGCATAGCCAACAGCACCCCAAGCAACGCATCAAGAAGCGCGGGCATCTCCGTAAATGCTGGTTCGTGAAGCCGATTTGCACGACCAGGAAGCTGTACCGCACAAAGCTCAACCTTATCTGGCAATGTGTTTGGCCATAGCCTGAACGCAAACGCGTCACTTCCTGCATGTGAGAAACAAAACATCCGCACATCAGCCTGCGGATTTGGTCGAGGTAGAAAGAGCCAGTTGTCAGCAGCCATCTTTCCTATTGATGCCATATCGAAAATGCCCTCGTCTTTATGCACTAACACATTGATAGGATGCATATTATACGCGATTCGATGATCGGCGTTGCACATAAAGATGAAAACATACTAATTGATGATTTCCCAATGCCCGCCCATCAGCGATGCCATTGGACCAGTAGCTCCATCATCCGAGGTCATCTGAGCCAGCGTCAACACATGTTTGGCAACAAAATCGGTGCTGGCGATTAACCCATTAACACGTATAAAGCCCCCTGTCTCTTCGTCCACAATCAGGCTATTAAAATAGTCGTGACACGCCTGCCAGAGTCGAATCAAAAGCTGCTCTTCTTCAGCAGTGGCAGCCGTTGCACGTAACCCAGCGTCCTGTGCTTCCGATAGGGATATCTTGGTATCGTGAGCATAATAACCTGTGATCAGTCGCTCGATAATCTGCTCACACAATTGAGATTGATCCGGCAATTGGCATTGGAGCAGTTCATTAGCTATCTGGCGCATCTGCTGATCTGCGCGAAAGAACGAACTTAAGGTCGTGGGGAAAACGCGTTCGCCAAGCACCCGAAATACTTCCACACGGCTTGCTTCACTTTGCAAGCCAAACCAAGTTTCAGCCATCTCTCGCAATGTCCGAATATCCTCAGCCGAAATCGACGACGGCATGGCCGAAGCCGCATCACCACTGGCGATGTGGGGGTCAAGCGGACTGAGTTCGGCAACAGGTGTCATCACGACATTGTTGGCCCCGAGACAGAGCAGTGTTCCAGAGGAGCGTGCTTTGCGTGGCACAAGCACATCGATATGGTGGGCATAAGAACGCAGCAGCTTATGAATGCGATGACTCACGCTAACTTTGCCCCCCATCGTATGGAGCACCAGATCGAGACGATCAGTTCCCCCCAGAGTCTGCAAACAGTGATAGAAGATGTCGATATCAGGATCATCGATTAGTTTGGCCGGAGAGCGATCCTCGGTGATATACAATAGAACCCGTCGTTGCCGCAGCACTTCGAGTTGTTGGAGATACGCAACTATTGGGAGTGTCATGAATACCTCTTTTTATACCTGATCCGTATCCGCCACTGCCAGTGCATGCTGACCATTCACAGGAGCATCATGTGGCGCAACATACATTTTCGCCTGTGTATTGAACATCCGGGCGTAACGGCCATTCAAAGCCATCAACTCAGCGTGCGAGCCATCTTCAACCAGTGTCCCACCCTTTAATACGAGAATCCGATCTGCACGTCGAATAGTTGAGAAACGGTGGGAAATAAAGACTACAGTCTGCTGCTCAAAGATGTATTTTTCAAGTAAGGCTTCAAAGAAACGCTCTTCAGCCTCTGCATCAAGGGACGCCGTTGGTTCGTCCAGGACCAGAATCGGTGCATTGCGGACAAGCGCACGGGTGATCGCCACAAGCTGACGCTGCCCGCCCGACAATTCGTGGCCCACATCAACCATCCGCAGCAATACGGTATCGTAGCCAGCGGGGAGTTGCGCCACCAGACGATCAAGACCGCTCTTCTGAGCAGCCTCTGCTACGCGAGCCCGATCATGCAGGTCGTCAATACGACCTAGCGCCACGTTCTCATACAACGAGAGGTGATAGATGTAATAATCCTGAAAAATCACGCTCATATAATCACGCAAATCCTTGCGATCAAGGTGCCGCACATCTACACCATCAAACGAAATATGGCCTTCTGTTGGCTCATACAGTCCAGTCATCAGCTTCACCAGCGTGGTTTTGCCCTCGCCATTTTCGCCCACCAATGCGATTTTTTCGCCGGGGTGTATTGTCAGATTGAGATTGCGAATAATATCTGTGTTGGTACTTGGGTAACGGAATGAAACGTTGTGGAATTCGATTCGTGGGAAAGCGGAAAGTTTCTGTTTTGCAAGAGCAGCCTCGGGTCGGGGCGCTTCAATATGTGGCTGTAACTCCAGAAAGCGCAAGAGATTCGCAATAAACAGTTGGTGTTCGTGTAAGTGCGAGAAGGAAGTCATTAGATTCGTCAGACCACTCTCCAATTGAAGAATCGACTGCATATATAAACTAAATCCGCCAATCGATAAGCGTTGTTGGATCACCTGAAACGCGGCATACCCAATAAAAACGATGGGCACGACAGATAGCAACACCTCCGAAGGGCCAGAGAACAGCAACTGACGTCGCTCCAAACGCCGATCCTGGACATACATCCGGCTCAGAATGGTGCGAATATGATCAAGCATAAAGCGCTGTAGTCCAAACAAACGAATCTCTTTCACTGCCCAATCGCCGGTGAGGAGCGCATTGAAATAGACCGAACGGCGCTCGTCGGGCGTGCGATCAATGGTGAGTTGTACCCGCGCTCGATTAAAGTGGGCGGCAATCCACAACAACGCTACTGACGACAAAATCATAATGGGAGGAATCCATGGCTGCCAGAGGAAGAGGATAATCGTGACAGATAGTAGTGTCGTGAATGTAGCAATAACGGTCATCAGTTGGGTTACCATCAAGAAAGGGCGATAAGAGGTCTCATTGGAGGCGTTGGTCATCAAATTGTAGAACTCAGGGTTCTCAAACAGGGGAAGATCGAGATACGCAGCTTTTTCGGCAATCATCAGACGGACATAGTTGGTCACTCGTGTCTGATAGAGATTCTGGACAGCGGTCTGTATCCGTGTGACGAGTAATTCCGCCATACGTGTGGCGCCAAGGAGTCCCAACAAAATGAGAAACGTTTGCATAAGACTCTCGCTGGCCTCTGAGCCCTGCACTGCCGCAACCAGCGTTTCAATCAGCTGGGCATTGAGCGCGATAGTGGCAACCGGCAGCAACCCCATGATCAGAGTCAAACACAACAGCCCGATGAAAAAGAGAGGACTTGCACGCCACACCAACCGAAAGATCTGTCTGACGATGTCAATATGCTTCATCATCTGTCTATTCCGCACTGTTGCCACGAATAAGGTAGCTGGCCAGGGCTTCTTTCATCTTCATCTCGGGAATCGCTTCCTGGAGGAAATACCATTGACCATTGGGATTATTCTCGATGAACACATACTGCCCGTCAGGCGTGAGAATAAAATCCATCGCGCTATAGTTTAGTTGGTAGCTCTTTACCAGCTTGTGGCATTGTTCAGCAATCGTCACAGGTAAATCGAATTGCGTATACGGAATATCGACCTCGTAATGACGCCAGTCATACTGCGTGCGCTCATGGTCCTGCGAATGGATTGCCGCCGTAAAGATGTCATCACCAATAATGGTGACGCGTAGTTCTAACTGCTTAGGCACATATTCCTGAAACAAACAGGGGGATTGCCCTATCGTTTCATCAAACTGCTCAAAATGTGCATCAGTTATAGGGGTCGTATAGATTGCATGGAGTGGACCTTGCTGATTGGGTTGAAACATCGGCTGCGACAATGTTTTATAGATCATCTTGCCATGACACACATCATAGAAGGCCCGTGCTTCTGCGGATTCAGAGGTCACCAGAGTACGTGGGATATCAAAACCAGATGCTGCTGCTCGCTGAAGCTGCT
>JBCDFA010000336.1:0-8863 GCA_039178835.1 Chloroflexota bacterium | reverse complement strand
GATCAGGTTTTCAATCGATAAGCCTTGAGGATTGTAGATACCACCGCTGCTATCACTCACCGCAATAACTGTTGCCCCCAACTCATCAAGCATACGGGCGATGTTGGCACCAGCATTACCAAAACCTTGTATCACAATACGGGCTTCGGTAATATTGAGATCGATGGCCTCAGTCGCCTCGCGCAGCGTGTACACCAAACCACTGGCAGTTGCCTCAGCGCGCCCTTCAGAGCCACCAATGTTGATTGGCTTGCCGGTAACGACTGCGGGAACGGTATGCCCACGGTGCATCGAATACGTATCCATGATCCATGCCATCACTTCAGGATTTGTCCCGATATCAGGGGCCGGGATGTCTTTCTCAGGACCAATGATGATGGCTATCTCTGTTGCATACCGACGTGACAGGCGCTCGATTTCACCACGTGAGAGTCGTTTGGGATCAACAACGACCCCACCTTTTGCACCACCAAAGGGGATGTTGACTGTTGCACACTTCCACGTCATCCACATCGCTAATGCACGCACCTCTTCGAGCGTCACACCAGGGTGATAGCGGATGCCGCCTTTGGCAGGGCCACGAGTAATATTATGTTGAACGCGGAAACCTGAAAACACTTCAATGTTTCCATCGTCCATTCTGACAGGGAAATTTACAGCAAGTTGACGCTGTGGGGAACGAAGAATACTACGAAGTCCAGAGTCAAGATCGAGCAAGTCAGCAGCGATATCAAACTGCCGCTGTGCGTTGTGAAGCGGATTGTCGTTCTTGGATGTCATAACAGAACCTCCTCATTGAGTTACGAATGCCATACATGGCTGGACATCATCGTCCGTACATATCATAAGTATACACAACTATATAACGATTGATGTAACATATATTACAGTACAAAGGTCATGATTCCTTAACAAGCCATAGGTATACAGTTGTACGAACCACAACGATGTTTATTGACACGGCGCAAAAGTATACCATAGGTTGCTTAAACACAAGTGAGAACTCTGTAAAGAATCGTGTGTTCTGGATTATGAAAACGTTAGGAACGCCCCAGCACACGCAGCACCAATGCACGCTCTTCTTCACCAAATGCGCCCAGCGCCCATAAGACAAGTGCATACACCAGAGGGGCAACAACGGCAGCAAGGACCCATCCCACAGGATACACAAGAATCATCGCGCCACCCATTACCATGGCCGCCAGCGCCGGTCGCCATGAGAGTGCCAACAATGGTGGAACTACCTGCTCTCGGCGGAGTAGTGGGAGAAAGGCTAGATACAATACAACTTCGGTCAGCACTGTGACGACACTTGCGCCAAAGATCCCAAAGATGGGAATAGCGATCAGGTTCGCCAGCAGATTAAAAACGGCCATAACGATAAAAGCTCGTGTGATCGCTTGCTGACGATTGAGTGCAATCAATACATACTGAATAACACCATTGACATAGGAAAGCGGCAAAAACCAGATCAAGATAGCCAACGCATAGTCGGATGTGCCGGTATAGCCAACACTCTCCGCACCTGTAAAAAAGACCACAATATCAGTGGCAAGCACCGTCGCACCCACAGCGATGGGAAAGGCTGCCAACAACAACATTTGCATTGTGAGACGATACGCACGCTGAAATGCCTGACGATCCTGCTCAGCATAGCGTGACATGATCGGGAAGATCGCATTGGTAAGCAGCGGCGTAAGAATCAGTACCACATTGATAAATCTATAGGGCATACGGTACTGTGCAATTGCCTCAGCATCAGCAACAGCGCGAAGGATAAAAATGTCAAATGTGAATGCAATATTGACCAAGATACTGTTGAGCAACAACGGAAACGCCGGTCGAAACAACCCTTTTGCGAAAGGCCAGTCCCACTGCAATCGTGGTCTGAACAGCACTCGTATCTGGAGTATCAACAAAATGAGCGAGGTCAGTGTAGTCGTTAGGACTGCCGCCCATGCCAACCCAATAACTCCAAAACCAAGCAACACAGCTGCCACTCGCGCAAACACACTCAGGATTTGAGTAACAAGCTCGACTGCCGCTGGAATCTCCATCCGCTCACGGGCATTGAAAAGAGCTGTTACAACATTATTGTACGCAGCGGGAAACAACGTGAGACACAGAATAAGAATGGCCGTCGCTCCATCACCACTCAGCGGCTGCGATCCCTCGACAAGGGTACTCAAACCATCATATGAGCCAATCAGCAGGAGTGCCGCCGGAACCATCAGTAACGACAGGCCCCAGCGCAACAAGAGCGTATTGCTGAAGTATTTCGCTGCATCATCAGGCCGTCGTGCCACTTCACGCGTCAGAAGAGTCCCCAGCCCAAAGTCCGCAATAGTCGCAAAATACTGAACGACCAGCACAATGGCAAAATCGTACTGCCCTACCTCATCAGCAAGCAGAAAACGGTACAACACCAGCGCAAAGGCCATATCCATTGTACGGATGAGGATGCGTATAACGCCTGGAACAGCGCTGTTTTTGACCACACGACGCGCAGTATTGCCTGGGTCATCACGATAATAACGACGCCAGAGGAACACCGCCAGAAACAGAAGCGGCAAAAGCGCAGCCGTACCAAGTAAGAAAATAACAATAGATCGTGTTATTTCGGGATCTTGCATCGGCGCGGATTATAGCATATCCAGAGGGCTAGCTCTTTCATTCTTCGGTGATGATCCACGCCTGACGACCATCACTGATCCACTCGATCTGGCCATGCAAACGCTCATGGTACAGTGGTGCCCCGCCGATAGATCGCGCCACAAAGGTCTGCTCGACTGGATGGTCTTGCTTTGCACCATCAGTCAGCACAAAAGCACGTGGTGACAAGCGTTCCACAAACTCTATGTGTACATCACGCTGCCAGGGAAAAACGACCAAATCGGTTGATGAAAGCCCGCCAGATGCTATCAAAGCATCCTCGCTATCGATCCCACCAACATGGTTAAACACGACACTCGTTGCGCCATATTCGAGTCGCAAGAGCATACCAGACTCGATGGTGTCACCCGTTGCGAGCACCCGTAACATCACACCCCCGAAATGAAACTGCTCGCCCGCCTGCACAACTCTCACCGGGGTACGCTCCTCCTCCAACAAACGTAGCCACTCATCGAGAGTCGTATCACGTTCAACAACCGGGCCAACCAACGCCAATCGTGACGAATACCGTGCCAGCGCTGCGACCTGTCCAGGCAGATGTGCATCGTCAGGTTTGGTAAGCACAACCGCGTCAAATGAGTGTTGCCAGAATGGCATACGCCGCCCAATCGCCGCCGTCAATGCCACCGGATCACTTCCTCCATCAATGAGGATATGGCCTCCTGCTGGCGTCTGGATCAGCATCGCATCACCCTTTGTGTCAAGAAAGACCACATGCAATCGACCATCCGGTCGTGCAAACCAAGCTAACACCACCAACACCAAACACAAAAAGCCTATCTGGGTTAATAGTTTATGCGACCAATGAGAAGGAGCTACAAAAGTATCAGACATAGCGCTAGCCTACCTGTTGCAGAGATAAAAATGACAAAAGCCTTGTATGATTACTATGCAGTGACGACAAAGTGTTGGATATATTTTGGAGAAAAAGGCATCACAGACACGGTTACACAGATTGACTATTAAGAAAACTGCATAGGGCTCTTGAAATGCATCATCACACGCTCAGGTGTGATAGCCCATAACCGTGTCTGTGAGGGGAATATCGACGTTTAGAGGAACGCACTCAACCACATTGGTTGGTGTACTACTTTTTCATCGCAATCGCTTCAATCTCAACACGGACATCACGCGGGAGACGCGCCACCTGTACAGCTGAACGAGCTGGTGGCTCATCATCAAAGAACGTCGCATAGACCTCATTGACCGCAACAAAATCATTCATATCGGCCAGAAAAACCGTCGTCTTGACCACATCGTTGAGCGAACAACCGGCTGCTGCCAACACAGCGCGCACATTAGTCAAAACCTGCTGTGTTTGTGCCTGAATATCACCCTCTTCTATACTTCCATCGGGGCGCAGTGGAATCTGACCAGAACAGAACACCATCTTATCAAACGTAATGGCCTGCGAGTATGGTCCAATGGCTTGCGGGGCCTCATTTGTGGATATCACAGTACGACTCATAATAACGCCTTTGTACTCTAAATACTACGTGGATACGATAGAAACACAGCATATTATACCAAAATGGTCTCTCAACGCATCAAACGTCTCCACGCACCTGTGACATATCATCAACTATAGGAAAAAAGTCACAAATATCATTTGACAGAGCTATACAACGTGGTGTATGCTATATTTACTAACTTTATAGCGTCCACAGCGCTAAATATGCTCTTAACATATCGGGAGTTACACGAATTAATGGAACTTTTGTCGAGCAGATACGTAGATCAAACAAGACAACCACACACACTGTTGATCACACTCACACACGATGATCGACAGCACGATCTTCATGCTCGTCAACGATTGGTAAGACGACTAAGCGTGCGTGCACGTCGAGGTCGCCGCTCTCGGGACATACTCGCTGCAGGTGCTGCAGACATCATAGACTGAATGCTCTGATATGGGTATCCCCTGTCAGAGCACACGTTTGGTCGTGTATCTTTGTAAAGGGGGTCTCTCTTGGGGCAACGCGTTCTGGTTCTCAACTCAAGCTACGAGCCACTGCAACTGGTTTCTATTCGTCGAGCAGTTGTGCTTCTACTTCAGGAAAAGGCTGAAGTCATTGAAGCAATCGAGCAACGGTTGCGTTCACAGTCTTTTTCCCTTGAAGTTCCTCTTGTGATCCGTTTGGTTCGCTACATTAAAATCCCGCGTCGCATGCGTTTGCCCTGTTCACGACGTGGGGTGCTGGCACGTGACCGTGATACCTGCCAGTATTGTGGTATCCAACCCGGACGTGCATTTCTGACAGTTGACCATGTCATTCCTCGGTCGCGTCGCGGCGAAACGACCTGGGAAAATGTGGTAACTGCCTGTCGAGATTGCAACCATCGCAAGGGAAATCGCACCCCTGATGAAGCACATATGGTGCTGGCTTCCAAGCCCCGCCAGCCACAATATATTGCTTTTGCCCTCTTAGGTGAGCTTGAGCGTCACGAGGTGTGGCGTAAGTACGTCTACGGGTAATTCCACTACATAAATGAACAGAGACAGGGTGTCGGGCTTCCCACACCCTGTTTGTTTTTGTGAAACTCTCTCCAATCTACAAACGTCATATGGTATAAGACCCTATGAATGTGATTGCATTTGTACTGCAGACTGGAGAGACATATGCTTCCCCAACGCGCCATACCTGTATTGCTTGTCTGTAGTTGTCTCGTAATAGGATGTAGTTCTGCCCCTTTAGCCACCAATCTTCCCTCTCCAACAACATTACCAACAAAACTACCTACAGATATACCACAACCAACACCAACAGTAACTACAACAAACCATCCTGAGCTTTGGCAGACAGATCTACAACTGCTCGAAAGTATGTTGCCACGTCGACACACGAATACCTTCTTCACTGTTTCAGAGGCCGAATTCAGGGAGGACATACAACAATTACGAGATAGCGTTCACACTAAGCAAGATCACGAAATCATTGTTGGCATTATGCAGATTGTGGCACGTATTGGCGATGGACACACATTCGTTGAGAGACCTGTACACTTTCGCACCTACCCATTTGATATCTACTGGTTCAATGACGGACTGCACGTTATTCACACCGATAAAGAGCATCAGCAACTTCAACAGAGCCGCCTGGTCCAGATTGGAAATACTCCGATTGAAGAGGCCTATGAACGGGTACGTACCGTGATTTCACACGAAAACGAAATGTGGTTGAAAGCACAGAGCACTACTGCACTAACAACTCCCGAAATCTTACACGCACTCGACATTGTACCTGACCTTGAACGTGCAAATTTCACGTTCGAAGATACAGCAGGGCAGCGTTTCACAGTGCAACTTGAGCCAGCTATCGCCCTTCGTGAAGAATCTACCACAGCATCAGAAGAATCACTCCCACTCTATCGCCAGATAAGAAATGATTTTTACTGGTATACGTATCAGGAAGACACTCAAACTCTTTATCTTCAATACAATTGGTGCAGAGATGATCCAGCACAACCTTTTGAACAATTCGCGGAAGAAGTGCTGGCCTTCGTTGACACGCATCCAATCGAGCATTTTGTCATCGATCTGCGTCACAATACAGGAGGAAATTCATATATCATTGACCCACTTATTGAAGGGATTACTGAACGTCCAGCCATAAATCAAAAAGATACATTATTTGTTATTATCGGTAGACAAACCTTTTCATCTGGTATGCTGAATGCTCTCGATTTCAAAACACAAACAAACGCATTGCTCATCGGAGAGCCAACCGGAGGAAAGCCAAATGCATATGGGGAGGTGAGACATTTTTCTCTATTGTCACAAGACAATCTGCATGTGAATTATTCAACAAAATATTTTGAGATGATGGACGACGATCCCCCATCTGTCATACCAGATATCACCGTTGAAATATCATCAGAGGATTATTTTGCTGATCGCGATCCGGTAATGGAAGCCATTCTAGCTTGTGAAGAATAAATCACCTTTGAACCTGCCTGAATAAGTAATCCGATAAAAACAGAACTGCCCCTTCAGGGCAGTTCTGTTTTTATCGATAATACGGTCAGCTTAAATTGGTGGCTCAATCGAGATCGTTGGATCGTTAAAGCTGTGGTATGTTGTTAGCGTTGCAATCTCTGTTGGAGGAGATACAGTTCCATCTTCTGCTTCGAATTCAGGGAACGAAACCACAAAATTATCCTGATGGACCAACCCATCGGCTTGGCCGATCCAGAGATCGATTTTGATAGTGGCCTGTTCTAAGAATGAGCGATCATCGCCCGGCACAGCAAGCTGATTGGTGAACTGGAACCAACGATTACCTGTTGTCCAAATTTGATAGTGTGTTGTTGGCACATCGCGCACAACTACATCACCAATCCGTAAGATCGATGTCACGCTTAACCCTTCCGAAGCCTCAGTCGGTGTCGGTGGTGGAGTATCGGTACGTTCCCATCCGGTACCATCGTTTGTATAAACGACTGTGCTTATCTGCACATATTCAAATGTTGAACTGCCATCGCCTGCTGTCCACTTGGCCGTGTATCGATCTGGGGCAACTTCTGCACCTTGACCATACTCATCGATAAACTCAATGTCCCCAACCCGAACCGTCGTTAACGTATCGAACCGTACCGAGGTGTAACCGTTAATTGGTGGTAGATCGTTTACTTCATCAGCTGCTGCTACCGGTGTCGCTGGCACAAACAACAACGCCACAATCATGGACATCAATAACATCGCTCCATATCGACCAACGTGTCTCTCATTAACTTCCCAAACAAACGAACGTAATTTCATGTGATGGAATCTCTCCACATCATTACAAAAAACAACATCTTGAATATAGCCAGAAATATGCTAAAAAGTATCTACATAATCATTTATGCAGAGTACATTCGAACACGTTCCCTATACCACTCTTGGGGTGAAGATACTGCTTAAACTCTCTGCTCTGAACAAAACATACTACAAACTAATAGTATGTTGAATACACGATCATATATAGTATTCTATCATCAAACTATATAGCTACAGAGTTGTCATATATACTACTATTCGTATTTATCACATAACTCTGCGTTAAATGCATTTTACGATTGAATACGCGTCGTTACATAGAGGTTAGAGCGCACAACAAATAACACTGCCCAACCAAAAGTTGAGCAGTGTCACAGTTCATAAACACGTTATGCTTAGATGGGTGCTTCAATCGAGATCGTTGGGTCATTGAAATTATAGTATGTTGTCAATGTCGAGACCTCTGTAATAGGAAGCATTTCGCCATCTATCTCCATCTCGGGGAAAGAAACAACAACGTTTTGCTGGTGGAGAAAGCCGTCTTCCTGGCCAATCCAAAGATCATACTTAACAAAAGACTGTTCAATCAGTTCGCGCTCTTCTTCCGGCAAACCAAGATCACCCTCAGCCTCTAATAAACGACTACCGGTTATCCATACCTGATAGTGCGTTGTTGGTACATCACGCACAACTGCATCACCAACACGCAAAATAGAATTTGCCGTATCATTGAGTTCTGCCAACTGATCACCAACTGTGACTGGCTCAACATCAGTGGGTGGCGTGTCTGTACGCTCCCAAGTCGTTCCATCGTTGATATAGACAACGGTACCGATCTGAACAACGTATACGATTGTGCCATCATCTGCAGAGACCCACACTGCGACACGGTCCGGCAGAATCGTTGAACCCTGGCCATACGTCGATATTTGTTCCTCTCCAAAACGTAGCGTTGTCAACAGATCAAAGCGTGCCGATGCAAATTCATTGATAGGCGGCAAACTGTCGACTTCATCCTGCGCTGCTACTGGTGTTGCTGGTACCATCAACAATGCTACTGCCAACAACATCATCATAATGACCGCACATCGTCGTGCTACACCTTCTCCAAATCGAGACATACCTTGTCGAAACATCATGAATTGATTCCCCTCAAAAGATACAAAACCTTCTACCAAATATAGCAAGGAGCCGGATGAGAAGTAAGCAAAGAATGCACAAGTAGGATAAGCCTTATCATCTAACTCATATGCCCAACTCTACAACAACGCCACACAATACCGAAATACTACTTGTGGTAATTATGTATACATTGAGTACTACGTATGACCATATTATACCCTAACATGACATACGTTTATGCAAAGAAAAAGGTTACATGACGCTTGAATTTGCATCATGTAACCACACTTCAGCAACGCTCAACGG
>JBCDFA010000335.1:0-8896 GCA_039178835.1 Chloroflexota bacterium | reverse complement strand
TGGCGGACGGGGGACTTTGAACCAGGGATTGAACTAGTCGATGAGTTACTCTTTGCACGGGAGCAGGAGATTTTTCGTATCGATGACGAGGAGGAGTTCCTGCAGAGTGTGGAGCGGGCACGGGGACGGCATGTGAAAGGAGAGGGTCCGGTGTTTGCGCTGTATGAGACGATTGAGGCGTTAGCCGAGACGGTGCGGAACGAGCGGCGACACTTCACAGACAAGGAGGAGGCGTTAATCCGGGGGTTACGGCGGCAAACGCATGTGTTGTTTGAGGAGCACCTGGCGCAGCAGCGGGCAGCCGCCGGGACGGAAGAAGGGACGTGATGCGTTCGACAGGAAAGGAGTAGAGGTATGTTGGATATGCCGCGCTACTACATCTACTATAGAAGACCAGTCAAAATGGTCCGCACGGCAGAAGGACAGGTGCAGGTGTTGAAGATGAATTGGCGGACGGGGGACTTTGAACCAGGGATTGAACTGGTCGATGAGTTATTCGCGGCGCGAGAGCAGGAGATTTTTCGTATGGATGAGGAGGAGTTCATCCAGGAGTTGGAGCATGCGCGGGGCTTACATGTACAGGGGGAAGGCCCGGTGTTTGCACTGTACGAGACGATTAATGCACTGGCCGAGACGGCACGGAGTGAGGGGCGACGCTTGACGGACGAAGAGCGGGCGTTAATCCGGGGGTTGCGGCGGCAAACGCACGTGCTGTTCGAGGAGCACCTGGCGCAGCAACGGGCAGCGGCCGGGACGGAGGCAGCAGAGTAGGGGGCCGGGAAAGGAGTACGGGTATGTTGGATATGCCGCGCTACTACATCTACTATAGCCGTCCGGTCAAAATGGTACGCACGGCAGAAGGGCGGGTGCAGGTGTTGAAGATGAATTGGGAGACAGGAGACTTTGAACCCGGGATTGAATTGGTTGATGAGTTATTCGCGGCGCGGGAACAGGAGATTTTTCGTATCGATGACGAGGAGGAGTTCATTCAGGAGTTGGAGCGTGCACGCGGACGGCATGTGCAAGGAGAGGGCCCGGTGTTTGCGTTATACGAGACAATTAATGCGCTAGTGGAGACGATGCGGAATGAGCGGCGGGTCTTCACGGACGAAGAGCGGGCATTAGTCCGGGGGTTACGGCGGCAAACGCATGTGTTGTTCGAGGAGCACCTGGCGCAGCAACGGGCAGCGGCAGGGACGGACGCAGAGACGTGATGCGTTCGACAGGAAAGGAGTACGGGTATGTTGGATATGCCACGCTCTACTATACGCGACCGGTCAAAATGGGTCACGTGGTCATATTGTTGGGCCTGAGTTAGAAGCTGCTCTATGATGTCTGCAGGATTATTCTGGACGGACGTTTCGTATTGAGAGAGCAGAACCTATACAAAATTATCCCTATAGTATTGAAACTAGTCGTCGTTCTGGATGGCCCTCAAGCCCAGTTGATATCGACTCGCCAGTTCCAGAACATCGCTGGATCTTTATCTTTGATTGAATTGTACCATGACAAACACTCTTTCTAACGGGACGCCACAGAATCCCCATCAGTACCATCCAGGCACTTTACGTGCCGACTTGATAATTTATTATCGCTATTATCCAACACCATGGGGACAGGAGCCTAATCTCGACCATATTGATGATGAAGGCGCCTGGTGGATTTGGAGTTGTTGTGGTCAGCAACATGATGTTGCTGGGTGTCAGCCATGCAACGCATCAAAGTAGTATTGCTGTAGTTGGTGGTACATGAGTATGTAGCACGCAATCTGTATCGGCGATCTATAGAGAAGGTATAAAGAACGAGGCTCCCTTTGCTATTGTTTAGAAAGGAGTACATTGTTTTTTGCTCAACAATAGGGTGTATTCTACAATCCTACAGCATTCATCCACTACCTACGTTTGTGTAACTACACACATACAAATTGTTTTTCAAGCCTGAACATCCTGATTAGCAAATTCTGCTCAAGACTGTGGCTATAGCTATAGTCTTCTTTTTTGCTTCCCAAAGTCACACACAATCACCCTTGGTATGATTTCTTAAGGGCCGCTTAGGGGCCGGTTTTGGGGCCGATTCCAGGGCCGGTTCTACCAAAATAATGGCCAAATTGGTGTGAAAATTCGGCTGTTTAGACGATAGGCAAAAAAGAGTATCTTAAGTATACTCAGGCTCTAATTAGTAGAGGCGGGGAGGTTGCCTTCATACACCACCATAGATGGAACTACTGGTGGCAGATGAGCCCCCTTGCCAACAAGCAACACAAAGGAGAAATGTGACATGTCAGATCGTGTTCTATCAAGTGGTGCGGCTCGTGAAGCGATTACCAGATTACAAACCTTGATTAACAGCGACCTGGTAGCGCAGATTACTGCACTCAATGCCCAGGGACAAATTCTTTCCGATCCCAATGTCTGGGATGGGAGTCTGGCCGGACAGTTTCGTAGTGAGTGGCCAGGAGTAAAGGGGCAGCTTGATAAGGTTGTTCAGACTCTGGAGGATCTCCGTGGGCAGGTACAGATAATCAACCAGAACATCATGAGTGCTGGCGGGAATCAATAAGGCCATTCGTTATTAGGATTGTGTGAGGACTCCCCGGTTGAGAAAGGCAGAGTCCTCGCATATCAGCTCTCTACAGATACTTGCTTGATTGAGTCTTTGGTGCAATACAGAGAGGAAAGTCGGAGATGCCTAACTGGAACGATGTACGCTGGGATTGGGGTGCCGCTGATGACGCTGCAAACACATTGAGGCGAATCGCAAATGAGTTGAGTGAATTACGGGGGCAGCGTGGCGATAAAGCCGTCTTTGTCCTGAGCGGATCTGCTGGTCCATATCAAAGCGTCTTCTTTGAGGACTTCGATACCATCCAAAATACCAGTGCGGGTCTATCGAATGATTGTCATGCATTGGCTAATCGTATTAGCCGACTTAGTGAAGAGGCGCGTGAAGAGCAGCAACAACGAGAACGCGAACGAGAACGGTGGAAGCGACGGCAGCGTGAAAAAGAACGGGAGCGTGCCGAAGATAGTAGTCCTTGATGGAGCATGATTGTGGTACCTGCTCTTTGTGCAATGTGCGCTATCTGAGGAATGGTATGGAAGAATATCTCTTTTGGCACTATAGACGCGATCTCGGTGGGCTGCATAATAGCTGGCAGTACACCGCTGCTGTGATTCCGGTGGTTGCCCTCTAGTGTGTAGCAGTAGTTTGCCCAGATGAGGAGTGGCATTCAGCAAATGCTCAACATTGCTCACGACAGGAGCATATGTTTGGATCTGAGCATAAGCAACAAAGCAGTTTCTAGCCCATCTGATTGTACCCATTAGCCAAAAGCATTTGTCCGTGACATAGCACCAAAATCCTCTCACACTGCGATGGGCATGGGGATTGTGAGTAGTAGATGAGGCCGGTTCCAGGGCCGGTTTTAGGCCTATTGGTCTACCATATTTCCAGAATTGTCACAAAAATTCGTTTGATCGAACGATAGGCAAAGCTGGTCAGGACAGATATACTCTACAGCCTGAACATTTTTTTGCGTAGCCCGACTCACGTCATGATATGCGTGTTTCGTGAGGTTGCCGATGTAGGTGGAAGCAGGATTTTGTTTGTTGGTATGCGTGGATCGTGGCTATGCAGTGTATCGTGAATCAACAAGGAGAGAAACCCATGTCAGATCGTGTGCTGTCCAGTGCTGCGGCTCGTGATGCCATTACCAAACTGCAGACCCTGATTAACAGTGATCTTATTGCGCAAATCAATGCTCTCAACGCGCAGGGACAAATCCTCTCAGACCCCGGTGTTTGGGACGGCAACCTCGCCGGGCAATTTCGTGGTGAGTGGCCAGGGGTCAAGGCGCGTCTGGACACGGTCGCGCAGACCCTGGAAGAATTACGCAGTAAAGTCCAGATGATTAACCAAAATATCATGAGTGCTGGGGGCAATCAGTAAGAGGGTCCATCCATCGCCACATCACCTGCTCAAGGGGTGTGGCGCACATTACAGGCTTTGCGTGGTAAACCATATCAATACGATCAAGATCGAACATCGTTGGAACCATGAACTAGCAAATGTTAGAGAAGGAGCCGCTTGACAATGCCACATCCTGACACATCAGCGGCCAATCCTCTGGTTTTGTTAGACTATGCCACAATGGGCTTTGAACTGTGTGAACGGGAACGACAACTCGCCAGGGAACTCGCGCCACTCCTTGAACGTGTCGCCGCAACCTGTACCGAATATGCGATCAACACGGGCGAATTCGATTTAGTCAATCGGATTACCAGTTCAGCGGATAAAACCGAGGCAGACCATGATCGCTGGTTGCACAATGTAGCGATCTCCTTCTTGAATGCAGATGAAGGAGACATCACATCACGTGTAGTAGATGCCATACATGCGTACAATCCGTCCAGTCAGGCGGATATTAACGCGCTGGCAGAGTATTACCGTGCACAGGGATGGACGGAAACTGAAATAGAGGCATTTCTGATCCTGGCGAAGATGGAGCACCTTCAGTATCAGCAGCAACTGCTGGCACCGTATACCGATGAGGTGCTTGATGAGATGCTGGCAATGGCCGATGCGATGGATCAGGGTGGGCAGGCTGCGATGGATGCTTACCGAGAATTTGACCTTATTCTTGCGTTGCCTGACCAGGTGCTCGGAGAAATTGCCAGTCAACTCACGCTTGTCGATGCCCATAGTTTACGGTTGATGGTATTCCAGATACGCCAGCGACAGGCTCAACTTGATCTGGCGCTTGGTGAGCAAGAGATTGCTCTGGCGGAGCTTACCGGCCAACCACCCGATGTGCTTGCTGAGGCACAGGCACGTATCGATGCAACCCGTGTAGAACTACTCGGTGGCCCAGAGATAGAGAGGCAAATCACGGCACTGGAACAACAACAGGAGGAGTTGGAAACATATTTATACAATTTTACAGAAGTAGGGAGCAGGATAGAATTACTACCTCCCAGTGAGAGGGCGCCTGGTTACGTGGAGAGATACTTAGAGAGAGAGGCGGAGAGAGAGATAGAATTACTTGATCAAAGAATTGCCCTTCTTGACGGGTATCCTGATAACGAAGAGGATACATCTTCGGGGTTTCTGGGGCTTCTGAGCCTTTTCGGCGAAGGAGGCCCAAATCAAGTCAGGTTGGAGGAACCGGAGTATAGACAGTGGTGGATTGATCAATATAAGGAACAACGACATGAGTTGGTGCGTTATGTGGAAGAACTGGCACACATTGAGCAAGAACTGACCCAACTTAGAGCAATGGAGTCAGATTCTCCTGGCTTAAATCAACAGGTCGATCATGCTGCTGAAGAGCTTGCGACAGAGCAGCGGCAACTTCAAGAGTTGACGGATTCTTACCAATCAGAACTGTCGGAGTGGGAGACCGAGTATCGACAAGATATATCGAGTGTTCTCGATATCGAACAAGACCGACTTGGTACGATACGCCAGAACTGGGAAGACAGAGAAGGCTTTTCACCACGAGTGGATCAAGTTCTTTCCGATGTCGAACAAGCTATCCACAGTGCTAATCCTAATGATTTACAGCATGTATTGAACACGGTGCGATCTGACCCAGAGCTGGTACAGCTTGAACTGGAACTTGATATTTTGTACATAGTTGGAGCATATGGAAATCCGCTTGCCGATGCTTCGTCGGTCGTTGCAGGAGAGGCTGTTGGGATAGATCCGCGCATGAATATGGTCGAGCAACGCGAAAGCTTTGTACGAACGGCGAATCCGAGCCATGGTGATATGCTTACTCAGCAAGCACTATCCACCGCGATAGCTTTTGTTCCACCATTGAAATATGTCGATCTCTTGAGTTCTGTGGCTATGTTTGGTCACAGTAGCGAAATGATCCAAGATCCCTATATCAGTGAAGAAGCACGTGAAAACTACAAGGAAGCGGTAGGATTTGGTGTAGCTGATTTCTTATTAGGTGCTCCTGTCTCTTTTACTATGGAGAGCGCCGACAATGCCAATACTTTGCGGGAGCATTATTCTCCTACCCCACTTACCGATGCTGATCGTATCGCACAGGGATTACTTATGATGAATGCCGGTAATAATCCAGAGAATATTCCCCAACGGCCTGAGGAAGCAATAGCTGATCAGGATTCTAGCGATTCAGCCGTCTTTACGATAGACTCACAAGGATCTGAACAATCGGCAGATGAACCAACGCAAACACTTGAAGATGCTGGTATTGATATAGAAGGGCTTTTAGAAACGAATGATGCTGGCGCAGATGCATTTCAAATCATAAATGATATTCACAGTATATTCTCTCGCGAAAATGATTTTGGTCCAGATGCTCGTAATGACAACAATTTATCAGAGTCTTAAAAGTCATAGATGCCTATGCTTTTTTCACACATACGCATAACTGTATCAAATAGTGTGGTGAAACAGAGTTTATGACAGACCAGATGTTTTGTACAACAAGAGGGAAAAATGTAGATGCCTAACTGGAACGATGTACACTGGAACTGGGCTGCTGCGGAGGAGGCTGCGAATGCCTTGATTCGTATTGCAAACGAGCTGGGTGAGCTTCGTCAAAGGCGCGGTGATAAGGCAACCCTCGTGTTTGAAGAATCTGCTGGACCTTATCGAGATACGTTCTCTGAAGGCTTCGATACGAAGGAACAGGTTAGCCGTGGTGTTACCTTTGACTGCTACAGATTAGCCAATCGTATCAATAGCCTGAGCGAACAGGCGCGTGAAGAGCAGAGTCGCCGCGAGCATGAGCGTGATCGTTGGCGACAGGAACAGCGAGAGAAGGCACAAGAGCGTGCTGGCAATGGTAATAACAGCCCACGCTAAGAGAGTAGTACTGTTGGTGCAGAGGCTTGTATGGACCTTTTGTTGTAGTTGAGGTCACAGTTACAACACAGAAAGTATCAATAGACCAACCAACAGTGTCTTTACTCTCAGTATCAGTTGTTCCCGCCCATTGGATTGCTGCATCAGTCACAAAATAGGGTAATAAACGCGGTGTTTTGGCACACCAAGAAGGACATTGGGTAAAAAGTGATACAAAAAGTGATACAAAAGGTTAAGAGTAGTGGTTTGTTATGCGTATTTGGTGTATTACCGGGCTTCTCAATGCACAATATGAGATAGGTTAAATAACCACTAGATTTCTACCACTTTGCCATGTAGTATGTGTGCACGAGCGTATGTAGATAGCATATTTGGTCATAGGAAAGAATCCAAAGCGGTGTGGCAACGAAAACATATGGGTTTTTAGGGGTCACTTAGTTTGGTGGTGGGAAAGAGGTCATATGTGATCATACGCTGTAATGATTGGTGGTTGTACTGAGTTATTGAGGAATGTGTTACCTCTATTCCAGGATGTAGCAACCTGTAACAATCAGTATATTGCGCTCGCAGTCTACAAGGTAATCAGATTGGCGGTGATGTATATATGTTCTGCATCACCATCAAACAAAGGAGAGAAACCCATGTCAGATCGTGTGCTGTCCAGTGCTGCGGCTCGTGATGCCATTACCAAACTGCAAACCCTGATTAACAGTGATCTTATTGCCCAAATCAATGCCCTCAACGCGCAGGGACAAATCCTCTCAGACCCCGGTGTTTGGGACGGCAACCTCGCCGGGCAATTTCGTGGTGAGTGGCCAGGAGTGAAAGCGCGTCTGGACACGGTCGCGCAGACCCTGGAAGAATTACGCAGCAAAGTCCAGATGATTAACCAGAACATCATGAGTGCTGGGGGCAATCAGTAAGAATGTATATCCATCGCCACATCACCTGCTCAAGGGGTGTGGCGCACATTACTACCTAATTGTGTTGCACATCGCAAATGTAAGCAATATCGCAATGAAGGATTTCCACAGTAATACGACGTGCTTGTAGAACGTATTTCCATAGGCGTAACCATTTGCTGTGTCGCAATACTCTCTGCAACTCCACCGATGATGATGGACAAGGGAAAGCATATGGGTGTGTTTCTGAATATGGATAAAACCAGATTTGTGGTGTTGAGGCAACCTGCGAATGCTATTGTGTCAGAAGCTACAGTATAGGAAAAGCTGATGGATCAACCAACGGTGTCCTTTACTATAGGACAGGAAGAACTACAACTCATACTTAAGGCACTCAAGATACCTACCTTCCCTGGTTTGTCGTTGCCAGCAGATGATCAATCGGAAGAGATAAGCGCGGCTGTGTTACTGGCTGCCGGACGTGGTCTGTTGGCACGTCGGTTGGCTACTGTCAATGCCGAAGAGAAGATTGCGCTTAATCCGGTGCTGTATACAACTATTGCCCGTTGTGCTGCTCTCCAACAGATGTCTACTATAATCCATTGGCAACACCAGCAAAAACCGACCATACAATATCACTATCGTCATACAGACTCTACAGTTGTATATCGTCCCCTTCTTGCTGGTATGCATCAGTTTAGGTCAAGCACCGATGGGGATATGGGTGCAGATGCTGTACGTGAGTGGCTCGCAGAAGTGCCGCAGGCCAGCCCATCAGGGCCAGTCGTCACGCTTCCTCGCACCACCATAACAGAAATAAAAAAACTTCCAGCAGAACAGTCAGATGTTGCCATTACGCAACTTGTTACCGCAGGAATGTCCCCTTTGCATGCGCCACAATTGGTACACGCCATGCTGAATGCGACCCTGACCGTGACTTTCCAACTACTGTATCGTGTGCAACCCGACCCGCCACAACAAATGGTGACGGTACTGGCCGACGATGCGACGTGTTGGATCTTACAGGCCTCACATGCCCAGGCTCCACATGTCAGTGTTCAGTGCGTGACACCAGCAGAGGTGCAGCAGATGGTGGAGACGACATTTGCCCGCTTTGCCGAAACACCATTGGAGCAGTCACGTGATGAAGAGCC
>JBCDFA010000334.1:0-8927 GCA_039178835.1 Chloroflexota bacterium | reverse complement strand
CTCCTGGTAACATCGATGCTCATACTGAGCGCCTGTGGCACCACAGCAATAGAGTCCACTCAGGAAGCTTCGACAGATTCGACAGATGCGCCAGCAGCAACAGAAGTTGTAGAAGAGCCGACCGCTGAACCAGTTGAGGAGCCAGCTTTGGGAGTTGAAGTTGGTCAGACAGGGTTTGGCCAGGACGGTGCAGAAGTGGGTTATGCCTTCATTGTGACCAATCTCGATGATCAGCTAATTGGGGACAGTGAGTACCAGGTCTCAGTGTATGATGCGAATGATGTAGTGGTGGGAACCGACTCAGGTTCTGTGGTGACTATTGGCCCAGGGCAACAGATCGGAATTGCTGGATCACTTTTTGTGAATGATGAAACGGTTGAAGTAGACCGGATCGATGTCCAGTTTCGTGCCACTGATAGAATGATCTTCGAAGAAGAATTTGTATTTACTGCCGAGAATGTCAACTATATGCCCGATGACATTTCTCCTTCAGTGAGTGGTGTCGTATCAAGTTCCTATGAGCAGGATTTTGGTAATCTTGTGGTGTTTGCGATTGCATATGATGAAGCGGATGAGATTATTGGTGGTGGGTATAACTTTCTCGATTTTATTCCTGCCCAAGGTCAGTCAGCGATTGATGTCAGTATTACTGCTGCTGGTGATCCAGCCAGAGTCGAACTTTACCCATTGTTGAGCATCCTCTCACTAGAATAGTCATCTAATGAATGAAGCACACGTCGCTTTTGAAGCGGCGTGTGCTTTTGTGTTTTTGAAGACGTAAGCAAGATTATATGGCGAGGACCAGTGCTCGTGCACCACTCAACCTGATGACTTCCCTAGGAGATGTGGTGCCGTTGCCACCATACTGTGTGTCTTCGCTGTCGAGGGCCGTTCGCCACGCATGCCCATCTGGCGGTGACGTGATTGTCTGGCCCATCGGGTTCAGTTCGATTTCGCCACGCAGATTGACCAAGACCAAAATATTCTTTGTCGCTTCGGAACTTGTGTAACGCAGTGCCACAGTCGAGTCGCTCAGGGTCGTGATGGTGTAGTGCTCCCGTGAGCGATTGCGGAAGGCTGTATGCTGCCGACGTAGCGCAAGCAGATCGCGGTAGAGTTGATAGACCCCGGCATGTGGCATCTGGTCACGTTCTTCCCAACGCAGTTTGGAACGCTGGAAGGTCTCAATTGCCTGTGGGTCAGGAACTTCTTCGCCGGAGAAAGCTGTGAACGAGGCAAATTCTGCTCGGCGCCCCTGTGTGACCAGTTGACCCAGTTCATCATTATGATGAGTGAAAAAAAGAAATGGTGTTGTCGCTGCCCACTCTTGCCCCATAAAGAGGAGCGGTGTTTGTGGAACCAGCAACAGCAGTACTGACGCGGCACGGTAGGCAGCAAGCTCAATCGTATGGTGAATGCGGTCGCCCGTGGCGCGGTTGCCCACCTGGTCGTGGTTCTGAATGCAATACACAAAGTGCATTGGTTCCACATCGTTTGCTGGTGCGCCGCGTGAGCGCTTGAGATGGGGCGACTCTTGCCCGATATAGAACCAGCCCTGCTCGATGGTTGCTGCCAGATCGGTCGTGCTCCCACTGTAATCCTCATAGTAGCCATCCCGGTCGCCTGCAAGCGCCACCCGAACCTGATGGTGGAAGTCGTCGGCCCACAGGCCGTCGAGTCCAAGCCCACCAACCGTTGGAGGTCGTACCAGCTGTGGGTCATTATGCTCATTTTCGGCAATGAGCAGGAAGTGTCGTTCGGCAGGAAGTATTTCGCGGACACGGGCGGCCATTTCAGCCAGAATATGCGTGGGACTCTCGTCTACAATCGCGTGGGTCGCATCCAGGCGCAGTCCATCGATGTGATATTCGTGCGCCCAGTAGCAGGCATTGGCAATAAAGAACTCGCGGACTTCATGGCTATTCGGCCCGTCAAAGTTAAGCGCATCACCCCAGGGGGTGTGGTGGCGGTCGGTAAAGTACGAGGTGCTGTACTGACGCAAATAGTTGCCGTCTGGCCCAAAGTGGTTGTAGACCACGTCAAGCAGGACCGCCAGACCACGCTCGTGTGCTGCATTGACGAGGCGTCGTAGTCCTTCGGGGCCACCATAGGCACGGGCGGGTGCAAACAGATCGACTCCATCGTAGCCCCAGTTGCGATCACCGGGGAAGTCTGCCACCGGCATCAGCTCAATCGCGGTGATGCCAAGTGCTTGCAGTTCATCGAGGCGCTCAATTAGTGAGTCGAATGTGCCATCCGATGTCGCGGTGCCGACGTGCAGTTCGTAGACAATCAGGTCTTCGAGCGGCAAGCCGTGCCAGTGGCCATCGGTCCAGGTGAAGGCGAGTGGGTCAACGACCTGTGAGGGGCCATGCACCGTCTCTGGCTGAAACCGTGATGCTGGGTCGGGGCGTGGGTCGCCACCATCCAGCCGATACATGTAGCGTGTGCCCACTGGTATATCTTTGATGTGTGCGCTGTGGTAGCCGCTTGCTTCAGCTGATAGTGTGTGGCTAGCGGTTGGGCTGTTCTCACTGTATATGATTACTTCAACTTGCTGTGCGTTGGGAGCCCAGACGCGGAAGCGAGTGCCAGTTGCGGCTGGGAGCGCACCAATTGGTAACGTGTATGGCAACATTCTACTCCTTCGTCAAAAGATATATGTGCGATACAATGCTGCAAAAAGGATGCCAGGATACACTACTCTTGCTTAATCATCCTTTGGTTTTTGACGCAGGAGTGCCAGTGATCGACCGTGCAATTTGTATTTTTGCGAAGGTCTCCAGGTTTGTATTTCCTGAGGATTGGGCGTAGTTGTATCAATGAGCGTTTCCCAGACCTGCCCACGCTTGACACTTGGCAGCTTAAACGAGATCGCTTCGTGATAGGCGTTCATGAGCAATAACATGGTTTTATCACGAATGATGCGCCCTCGTTCGTCCCATTCGTCGAGTGCTTCGCCGTTGAGGAGCATGCCAATGCAGCGCACCAGGCCATTGTTCCATTCCTCGTCATCCATTTCTTTGCCGTCAGGTCGTAACCAGATGACGTCGCGCACATCGCTGCCATGTATACTGCGTCCCTGGAAGAATTTAGGCCGATGGAGAATGGGGTGTTCCTGGCGAATCTGGATGAGTTTGCGGGTAAATTCCAGCAGTTCACGGGCTTGGTCATCGAGGTTCCAGTTGATCCAACTAAGCTCATTGTCTTGGCAGTAGGTGTTATTGTTGCCATTTTGGGTGCGGTTAAGCTCGTCGCCCGCGAGGATCATGGGGACACCTTGCGAAAGCAGCAAGGTGGCCATGAAGTTGCGTTGCTGACGCGCCCGTAGTTTGTTGATTTCGGGATCTTTAGTTGGGCCTTCAGCGCCATGGTTCCAGCTATTGTTGTGATTGTCGCCATCGCGGTTGTCCTCACAATTAGCCCAGTTGTGCTTTTCGTTGTAGCTGACCAGATCGCGTAGGGTGAACCCATCGTGTGCAGTGACGAAGTTGATGCTCGCGTAGGGACGACGACCGTTGTGCTGGTAGAGATCGCTTGATCCGGCAACACGATAGGCGAGTTCAGCCACCTGCGACATATCGCCTTTCCAATAGCGTCGGACGGTATCGCGATACTTACCATTCCACTCGGCCCAGAGCACTGGGAAATTCCCCACCTGGTAGCCGCCTGGTCCAACATCCCATGGTTCTGCAATAAGCTTGACCTGTGAGATGATGGGGTCCTGATGGATAATAGTGAAGAAGGCCGAGAGCTGATCAACTTCGTGGAGTTGGCGGGCCAGTGCAGAAGCAAGGTCAAAGCGAAATCCGTCGACGTGCATCTCGGTTACCCAGTAGCGCAGGCTGTCCATGATAAGTTGGAGCGTACGTGGATGGAGCACATTGAGGGTGTTACCGGTGCCGGTGTAGTCAACATAGTAGCGTTGATCTTCTGGCACCAGTCGGTAGTATGATTGATTGTCGATGCCCCGGAATGAAAGCGTTGGGCCAAAGTGGTTGCCTTCACCAGTGTGATTATACACGACATCCAGAATGACTTCGATCCCGGCAGAGTGGAAGGCTCGTACCATGGATTTGAACTCACGAACCTGTTCACCTACTGAACCACTGCCACTGTAACGTACGTCAGGGGCGAAGAAGCCAATAGTATTGTACCCCCAGTAGTTCGTCAGATCGTTCTCAACCAGATGGCGATCATCGACGTGATGGTGGACGGGAAGTAGTTCGACAGCTGTGACACCAAGTGATTGGAAGTACTCGATCACAGGCGGCGAGGCGAGACCGGCATATGTCCCACGCATATCTTCTGGTACTTCGGGATGCATCATAGTAAAGCCCTTAACATGCACCTCATAAATGATCGAGTTGTGCAAGGGGATCGAAGGGTGTCGATCATCGCCCCAGATGAATGATGGGTCAATCACCACAGATTTGGGAACGAATGGTGCACTGTTGAGTTCGTCGGTCGAAAGATCATTGTCTTCGTGCCCAACCTGATAGCCAAACATTGCATCATGCCAGCGCACAACGCCGTTGATTGCTTTGGCATATGGATCGATCAATAATTTGTACGGGTTGAAGCGATGTCCGTTTTGTGGTTCGTATGGCCCATACACCCGATACCCATACAATTGTCCTGGTTGAAGTCCTGGGACATAAACGTGCCACACAAGATCGGTATACTCCGGCATGCTGATGCGGCGGGACTCATACAGATCATTGGGTGAGTCAAAGAGACACAACTCAACTTGTGTGGCATTTTCAGAAAAGAGGGCGAAATTGACGCCCTGTCCATCCCATGTGGCGCCGAGAGGATAAGGTTTACCAGGCCAAAGAGTTGCCATTAGCGATCTCCTCTATTTTGATTGTCTATCAAGTATGTCATGTGTTGCTCTGTTAAAAATAATCGTCTTTGTTATGGTGATTGATAGGGCATACACATCAGTAAGAGATGATAGCGCATATCGATCACACATCCTTTGATTCAGGGTGTGTAGGACGTTGATATATGCCAACAAAGTGTGAAAGTGAGTCTGTAATAAAATGACGAGGCGTAAGGTACCGATGGGATGCTGCGTTCTTGGCAGGCACCACTTGTGCGATAAGAGTCGTTGTCATCAAAAGGTCATTTCAACGTGACACACATGTTTGAAGAATCTCAAGCAATTGTATCACGATCAAAAACCACGCGGAAGAATGTTATCCCGCGCGGCTTTGCAACTTGGACTTCATCAATTCTATAGTACCACAAATTGGTCATTGCGTGTATAAGTTGTATGGCTCTTTTGTTCTATGCGTGTCATTTTTTCCTAATATATGTGGGATCCGGCAGTTTAGTATTCATCGTGGATGATACGCCCTGACCACACCACACCCTGACCACGCCAAGAGCGTACAAATGCACAGCAGGCAATCCCAAAATAGAGCCCAAGGCCGATAGGGTAGCATACACCCCAGAGAGGGGAGATACAATATCGCTTACGCATAATCCAGCCGACTGAGCCTAAGGTGATCAGGGCTAATCCAATGCCATGGAGCAATAGAATTATGCCAATAGGTCCAGGCTCGGTTAGCCATAGCACTATTCCGGCAAAGATAACATAGAGTGGTGCAAAAGCGACCAACGCCTGTCGTAGCCCCACCCAGATGGAACGTACTCCACCACTGCGATGGCCTGCAACTGCATTCTTCGTGAGCCCTTCAGAAAGACTTTTCCATCCATCATACATACGGATCGCTAACAAGTGTGGTGCAGCAAACGCCGTGATCGCATACCCAGCGTCTTTGACATGGCGACCGAAGTCAACATCCTCTAAGATACTAGAACGGACGGCCTTGTGTCCATTGACCGCTTTATAGATTGTACGTCTGATAAAGACACAAGGTCCATTGGTAAATGCGAGTGGTGAGTGTGGCTTATTGACCAATTCTGGGGGGTAAAGACTGTAGAGAAGAGACAAGAAAGCAGGCATCACCAGCTTTTCAGCAGGTGTGTCTAATTTTTGCAATGGCAGTAAGGTGACGAGATCAATGGCATGTGCTTGTGTTTGTCGCACAAGTGTTTGCAAAAGATTTGGTTGTGGTATAACATCTGCATCAAGAAAGATAAACCATTCGCCATTCGCATGGTTTGCTGCTTGCCAGCACGCCCAGCATTTGCCAACCCATCCAGTAGGAAGAGGTTGGCCCTGTACTATCGATAACTTGGGCAGTCTATCGGCGTAGAGTTGGACGATCTCAGCGGTTCCGTCGGAAGAATGATCATCAACAACAATAACTTCAAATGCACGGTAGGTTTGTTGGGTCAACCCTTCCAGACACATGCCAATACGTGCTGCTTCATTGCGAGCCGGAATAAGAATAGAGACCAGAGGGGCTATCTGTGGCAATGTGTCAGGAGGTATCGGCTGTGGCATCATGATCTCACGTTTAATGTCTTGGATACATAATGCTGTGACCAACAAAACGATAACTGTAGTGAGTAGGTAGAAAAATAGGTATGTAATCATGTTATAGCTGCGCTTGATAACCTGACATACCCTCTACATGTAAAGCCTATATGCTCGTGTATACAGATGACATTTGGCACACTGAGCAATTTTGTAGTACATTGATAGGAAATCAACATTAGTGTCGTCTGCTTTCTAGAAAAATAATCGACCCATGCCACTCTTCTCTCGAGGTCTCGATATTAATTTAACCGTACCACGTGAAGGAAAACTTGATGACCTGATGGCCATCTCACGGCTTCTCCGTACTGAGAAACATCGGTTTTTAGGTGTCCCTGGCAGCGAATTACCGGCACTTGTGACAGGCTCACCAACGATGTTGCTTGTGTCTGGCCAGGCCATATGGGGTGTTGCTGTTGCTGGTTGGCCGATCCACGACGTGTGTTGGTTGCGTGTAATTGGTTTTGTGAATGGGTTGTCGCCCAAAGATGGTATCCCAGCATTGTTAGGACCATTTCATGCGCTGCTTCGTTCTAAAGATGTTCACCATGTTTTCTACGCGGGAGACATCTCCGCCGATCTCTGGATTCAACCACAATTGCAAGCATATGGATATGTCTATGATACACACGTTGTTGTGTATGAAAAGCATACCATGGATGTTCCTTCTTTGGGGAATACGCAGGTCCGTATTCGTCCGGTGGAGCCTGTTGATTTAGCAACAATCTTAGAGGTTGATCGTACTTGTTTTACTTCGCAATGGATGAAAGACGAAGGGGTGATCGGTTCGTCAATCTCGGTATCACCATTCTTTATTGCGGCTGAGTTTGATGATGAAATCGTTGGGTATGCCTTTGTCTCTTCGCATTTTGATGGCCATTTGATACACCTTGTACGGATTGCTGTTGATCCGGCGTACCAGGGGTTGTCGATTGGTGTGCGCTTACTTGCTGAAGTCACCTTATATGCGCGTTCGGTGGGCGCATATACTCTTGCACTGAATACCCAAGCAGATAATCGTAATGCACAACGCCTCTATGAGTGGTTTGGGTTTCAGCGAACGAATGAACAGCAAGTTGTTATGCGCTACGACCTGTAGTTCAGTCCCATTACCCACACCCTGAACGTCAATATGTGGCTTGGTTGTTAACCTATCCTCATGGTATACTTGGCAAGCAGTTAAGATATAAGACATATAAAAACAAGAGAATCGTCATTTTTGTCACAGACAGTACACTTATTCAACGAGTCTGTCTGTGAAATGCTGTTTATATAAAGGGGTTGTATGGATACCATCAAACAGATTGCTGATCGTGTTATTGAAAATGTGGAGCAAGTCATTATTGGCAAGCGTGATGCAATAGAGCTGGTTTTAATTGCTCTGATGTGCAAAGGGCATGTGCTTCTTGAAGATGTTCCTGGGACGGGCAAAACCATGCTGGCCAAGGCTATTGCACGGTCAATAGGCTGCACGTTCAAGCGTATTCAGTTTACCCCTGATTTGCTCCCCTCTGATGTGACAGGTATTTCTATTTTCAATCAGCAGACGCGTGAATTTGAATTTCGTCCAGGTCCTATCATTGCGCAAACCGTGCTGGCGGATGAAATCAATCGGGCAACACCAAAAGCCCAGAGCGCACTGTTGGAGGCGATGGAGGAGCGCCAGATTACAGTTGATGGCACCACATATGAAATGCCGAAGCCCTTTATCGTGCTCGCAACACAGAATCCTATCGAATACGAAGGGACCTTTCCTCTGCCAGAAGCACAGCTTGACCGCTTTTTGTTGCGTATTCACCTTGGATATGCGAGTAAATTTGATGAAATAAATATCTTGCGCCGCCAACGCCAGGCTCATCCCATTGATAATATTGAACAGGTTGTTTCTGCCGAGACATTGCTTGATCTCCAGGAACGGATTAAAGATATCTATCTGGATGAGTTGATTGAGGAGTACATTGTTTCGTTGTCTACAGCGACACGCCATCATGAGGATGTCTATCTCGGAGCAAGCGCGCGTGGCTCATTAGCACTCTATCGGGCGTCTCAGGCGCGTGCCGCTTTGGAAGGTCGCGATTATGTCTTACCTGATGATGTGAAGGCCCTCGCGGAGTCGGTGCTTGGCCATCGATTGATTATCAGCCCAGCGGCACGTATTCGCAATGTGGCTGCCTCCACAGTTGTGAGCGATATTTTGAATGCAGTGACAGTACCAGGGGCACGTGCTGGTCGTCGTTTTGATCGTGCAGCAGCCCAGGCAGCAGGATAAACTGCAGCTAGTATTGTTATGTTCAGCGAGACACAACGGCCATTATCGATGTCATTCAGGTGAATTTCTCAACTCATTTTTAATCCTGTTATAGCCTATTCCAAAGATAAAAAGTCTTATTTTTGTACATTATGTGCATGTTATAGTCATCTTGACAATTTGAGGATAGTCCTCTATACTTGCTATTATTGTCAAAATAACACATTT
>JBCDFA010000333.1:0-8940 GCA_039178835.1 Chloroflexota bacterium | reverse complement strand
CTCTCACTACACCATTACCACGTTGGTAGCTTTATCTATCATTGGCTAAACGTATCACCCTTTGGAAGAGAAATCGCTCAAAGTGCCTCTCGTGTCACAATCTAATCAGGTTACGAGCTGGCTCCACAATCAGGTGTCAATTATTTTTACCATTTATAAAAAGGGGTTTGTGTGCAGGGTGAGCAAGGTAAGGAGTAATATAGTGGAGTACTTGTTAAATTTTCTTATAGGTGTCGGTAGCAGCCTTTCTGTTATTGGTACTCAGAAACTCTTGAACTGGTACGCTAGTAAGAAGCCTGAACGAGTAAAGGTCCGTGTAGATAAATTGATGATGGAGTTACGAGACCTCATACAGCTATATGAGACCTATGAAAATAGTGCTGTTGCACGAGCGAAAAGTCAACATGCGATGTTGGCAATACTCGTATCTATCTTGATGTGGTTGATATTTTTTTCTTTGGGTTTTCTTTTGATTTTTCTCTCGTCAGGTCACCCTGTTGGCCTTTTGGTTGGTGGGTTTCTGATTTTGTGTGCTTTCTTTATGGGTGTTATTGGTTGGGCTCGTGGATTTCTTGATCTGGACCCTCTATCGAAGGTTGCTTATTTTGATGTTTGGGCTCGTTCTAAACTGGACTCCCTTAATAAAATGGTAGCCCAGTTATCGTCAGATGATATCCAGTTCAGACGGGATGAACTTGAGAAAATTAATAAAGACCTTCAAGGTTTAGGAGCAGTAGGGAAGGCGCTTCCCCAAATACGGAAAGTGTAAAATCCCAAATTGCACATTATACTTATGAATGTTGTTTTGGACGGCTGACACACCTCTTGGGAATCCTTGGGAACATTCGCATAGCGGCATACGCTTTACACACGAGGGTGATTACAGGGGTGTCGAGGGTGTAAAAGGTTTTGTGTTATACAGAAACGATTGACACTGCGTAGCTAGTGAATATAACATAGCTTAATTGCAGAACTGTTCAGTAAGTATTCGATATTAATTCTGCTAATTACGTGAGTTCGGAGCAAGTAATGCACGGAGGTTTGTATGGGACCTTTTGAAAAACTGGCTGATTCTTTGCTACAGTCTGCTATTTTCAAATCTTCTGATTTTGCTAAGTACATTGATAACGATTTTCCTCTTCCTACCCACTTTAATATTGACCCGACTGACTTTCCTCTTCCTACCCACTTTAATATTGACCTTAGTCAAATCCCTGACAATTTCTATGAGAACGTCCTCGACTCAAACCACGTTTTTGCTCAAGCATCTGAGATTATGGGAAACAACGGATGGTGGATAGTATTGTCTTTGCCAGCCATTTTCTACATGGAATTAGCTAACAGGAAAGAGCAACTTACTTCTGAGGACATTGATAAGTATATTACTGATTATGTAAATCAAGATAATCATCATTTATTGACAAATATTGTTAGGTCGTGGAAAGTTGATTTCTTCCAGCTTAGAAAAGATATTTTCGAGCAGGCTCTTTGGGCTCATACTCACAGTAAGTATGCTATAACAGTTCCAGCTCTTGTTATTCAAGTTGAAGGTATCATTAGAGAACTTGTTAAAACTTCTGATAATGGATTCACCAGTTGGGGTATACAAAAAGTAATAGAGCGATTTGAAAAAAATTTTAAACAACTTGAGTCAATTCCGCGAAAGGAAGAAATGAAATTTGGAGATTTAACGGCAATAATGAACTATTATAACTTGAAGACTATAGAGAGGCTTTATGGTGACTATGACCCGAAAAATCATACTAATCCACAAGATATTAATCGACATGCAGTAGCCCACGGTCTATGGCTAAACTATTCAGATAGAACGACTTCAACTAAATTATTTTTACTTCTGGATATGATTCACTCAATGGTTCAGCGGTTTAGAGAATAACCGAGTGTTAGGGTATCAGCGATATTCACGTGTAGATACATGCTACGTTTGCTATTGACTTTCTGCTGCGGGTAGTTCGTAGTGAGTGAAAAGCGGAAGAGGACGATCTTGATGTATCGACAGCAATGGAACAAGAACAACGCTAAAGTTATCGCGTGCATCGTTCGCAAGTTTATGTGATGGCATTACGATGGCAAAAGATGGAGTCCGTGCCAACACATGGCGCTGATGGCCATCATGCTTATTACAGTACGTACAAAAGCACGTTTACTGCTCGTTCCATGACCCCTGCGACTGTTGTAGCATAGGCATATATGCGTGATAAAACATATTATCACGCGCAATGACTATATCTATCTGCCCCCTTTTGAAAAAGGGTATTGTGACAAGTTGGCTAGGTTTTTGGCTCATATGTTACAGTGTATGAAAGTCTAATACTTTTATGAGGTGTCAGTATGGAAGCAGTCACCGTCAGTCTAACAGACCAACAACGGGCCTTTCTGGAACAAGAGGTAGCCAGCGGGGGCTTTGGCAATGTCTCAGAAGTAGTACGGGCCGCGTTACGGCTCTATCAACAGAAACGCTTAGAAGATGAAGCCAAAATCCACGATTTACGGGCCGCTATTGACGCGGGGCTGGCCAGTGGTACACCACGACCAATTGAGCCCTTACACGACTTCCTTAAGCGCATGCAGGCCAACCACGAGTCTTCGTGACGGGCTAGATTTTCTATTATCCCCTGGCCGAGCGTGACATGGAACCCATCTATAGCACCATTGCTGAGCAGGTCGGGCACCATGACTTGGCGCTTTATCGGCAAGCTCTACCGACGTTTGGAGAGCCTGGCTAGTGCGCCCTATACCAGACGGAGTCGGCCAGAACTCCATGAACAGCTTCGCAGTAGTGCAGTCACACCCTACGTGATTTTTTTGTGCCATTCGATGCGGGGATTGTGGTGGTGTGGGTCTTGCACGGTGCGCGAGACTTAGACGCGTTCCGCTTTGATGAACTCGACTAATCCACTGGACTCACTTCCACATAATCAGTCTATTAGTAAGAATACAACGATTAGAACATGTTCCACGCCCATCCACCTTTCACGATCCTGCGCGTCATCTGGGTGGTCGGATCGCTTGTATCTGGAACAAGTTGTGTGGAACGCGAAACGCGAGAGTCAATTACTACTCTCGCGTTCACTGTTTTAACCAGATTGGTGGAGATGGGGGGATTCGAACCCCCGTCCAGAAAAGTTAGCCGCAAACATACTACAAGCTTAGTCAATTGTTTTATCTCACTCACATCCACACAATTGACGAGGCGGATTGTGAGCCAGTTCGCTTATCTTAGCCCAGCGTAGCAAACAGTCGGCTGGGAGCGCCCCGACTAACTGACGCTCAACCTCATCCCATCGGGGTGAAGATCAGGAGAGCGGGTTACCTATATTAGGCAGCCAGCGCCATTGAAGGCGCAGTGTTCTTGTTGGCAGTTATTGCCTTTGCCCCTTTAACGAGACTGGGCGGCTCGACTTGCAATTTACGACATCGTTCCCTGTCGAAACCAAGCATCCCCTTATGAATTGCTTTATTATACCAGATAGACCATCGGGCGTCAAGAGGTCATGATGTATCAGGATGGCCTATGTCTACATGGAGAACATTATTCCTTTTTCTTTCGTGCCACTGTGAGCATCAATTCGCTCTCGGTTGTATATTCCTCCAGATCGTATGATCCATACACCTGCTCTACGACAAACCCAGCACGAGCCAGCAAGTGCTCGAGTTCATAGCGATACAACCAGCGCATAGTGAAAGGCAACATGGTGCGATGCACATTACCGACCTGAGAAATCTCATCGTACATAAACATAACCTGGCTGGTTTGTGTCGCGAAATCAACCGATTGAGACACCCATTTCTGTACACATATATCATGAGATAAGGTAAAGGTCTTATCAAGTACAAGTTGTCCTGACTGGCGTAGCAACTCATGCGGATCAGGGTTGAACAGATCGAGCACGACCAGTCCGCCTGGCCGAAGTACCTCGTACATATTGTGGAGTACCTGCAGTTGATCAGTAGTAGAATCGAGATGCATAAACGAGTTAATTGCAATGATTGCAAGGGCAAATGGCCCGTGTGGGAGCGCATTACGTATGTCTCCCTGCACGACTCTTGCTTGTGATGTGTTGAGTTGGTTTAGCTTTTTCTGAGCAAGATTGAGCAACGCTGAGGAAATATCAATGCCAACTACCGTATGCCCAGATGTCAGTAGTGGTTGCAACAGACGACCACTGCCACACATGAGTTCAAGAATAGGTCCATCGGTACGACGAGCCAGTTCCTGATAAAAGAAGAAATCGTCTGTAAAAGTACCGTAGTCAGCATCATAATAGCGCACAAAAGCATCAAAAGGATGGGAATCGCTCATGGGGTTATCAGGCTCAATACAACAAATGCAACACCTAGTAAAACCAACACCCCTACAACCCCAAATGCCAGGATCGTTGGATTGATAATAGGCTCAAAACGTGGCGGAGATGGCATTTGTGATTTACCGTATCGCGTCGTGGTGTTGATTGAACGCATTGTTGATGTGGTGTTGCCGAAGGGCGGTTGTGGTGCCGTTGGTGGTCGTGATGTCGTATTGCCAAAGGGTGGTTGTGATGTCGTATTGCCAAAGGGTGGTTGTGACGTCGTTGGTGGTCGTGTGGTTGGATTAGAAGACGTCGGAAGTCGTGTTTCACCGCTTGACCGAGCAGCGCCACCAATGGTGCGGACAACAGTAACGACGATACTTAACGCAAGCAGCCCTACAATAATAATCGGTAGTAGATTGCCTGATAGTGTGAAAGATCCACCAATAAGCTGATTAATACCATTGATAACGGCGGGGCCAGCAAGCGCGACCAGAAAGACTAACCAGCCGATCATAGATGTCCAGTTTCCCTGACGACGTTTGTTGTCATCATTCATTTATAACCTCGCAGCGTACTATTTTGAAATCGTATATATGCTTCTAGAGTAGTATTGTAGCACAATTAGCTGATATTCCATTGATGCAACCCACCATCATCATGGTGCACAACGAGGAGCAACCCGCTCTGAATACGTACCGACCCTGGCGGTTGTATTAATACATTACTAATCCCACGTGCCTGTTCGTAGTTGAGGGTTGTATCCTGTAACGGGTAGAGCAAGCCTTCGGTTGTCACGCCCTGAACAGATCCAGTAAGTGGTAACAATGAAACAGTATCACCTGTCTTTCCCACAATAGCTGACGAGTCGTGCACCAGAAATAATGTCTGTTGATCGGCTAACAAGCGTACCTGTCGATGCCGCAGTGCTGGATGGTTGAGCAGAGCAACGTTTGCCAGTGTGTGGTCCCAGCGACCACCTAATGCCCCCAGAATATCGATGTGTGTAGCATTACGTTGAGCAGCCAGCATCAATGCCAGTTCAAGATCGGTTTCATCCTTGGCACGGGGAAAGCGTTGTACCTCAACCTGCTGCTCAATAAGATACTGTTCATGGGGAGTGTCGAGTGAGTCAAAGTCACCAATAGCAATATGTGGCAGCATGTTCGCTCGTAGCAGCGGTAAGGCACCACCATCGGCAGCTATCAGGAGATCAGCAGTTCGGATTTGTTCGAGATATGGTGCCAGATCTAGATCTGGTGCATGGGCGATAATAACGGTATACATAACGCTGTGCTCTGTTCAACATGCTTTAAGATGATTCTTGGCGATAGTTGGCCAGTTTTTCATTGATAGATGAACCTTGTGGGTCCCAGTCAATGCCAATGAGCGTAAAGATACGTGGGGCACTTGCCAGTGCAGCTGCCTGAGCTTGTTTAATGACCAGCATGACTTCATCGTAGGGGCCTTCGATAGTCGTTTCACTGGGCCCAACGAGGTATTGTAAACCTGATTGTTGGATAACTGCAATTGCCTGGTCGACTGCGGCATAAACTGCCGCTTTCTCCGTCAGACCGCCGGGAAGTACTTTTAAACTAACCGTTATCTGTGCCACGCTGCACCTCTCTTAACAGATACTTTAAATTGCCTCTGCATCGTAGCATCTCTCTACCAGAGCGTCAAACAAACAGCGAACCGTTGGGTGCGACTAGCGTTGATTGACGCCTGCTGCCCATACTGCATCCTCGATTGCTGATACATCGTCTGGTGGATGCCACAGGTCAACTACATCATGGGCTCGTAGAAGTTGTCCCATGGAAGTGGAGATGAAAGTAATGCGGCGTAGTCGACGGCTAGGTACAGGCGTAGGGAGCCTCCATAGTGGTCCCAGTGTAAAACGATAGTAGCGTTCAGTAGCACGTGGATGATCTGCCTCGTCTGGGAGCAGTGTCTGACGTGGTACGATATCGATCTGGAGAATCGGAGCGATATAGCGCACTGCCCAGCGTTCTGCGCCAAAAGCTGCGGTTTGATAGAAGGCGAGATATTCTGCGGCAAGGTTGCGTGGTGCACGCCGCACTGGTACGCGATACCAGTGCTCTTCCCGCACACAGGTCAGGTCTTTGGTCCGTGTGACAACGGCGACTAACACACGCGCTGTATATGGAATGCTGTCAATCATCGTATTCTCATTTATGATAAGCGGTTGAACGAAAGGTAACACAGAGGGACAGAGTTGCAGAGGCGCAGAAAGTAGATTGGATAAGTTTCATATGTTGCAACCTATATGCCAGAGCCTAGCGAGACTCTGCACCACAATACTAGCCTCTTGTCTCCCGCCTCCCGCCTCCCGCCTCTCACCTCTCGCCTTCGGCCCCTCGTCTCCCGTTTCCAGCCTCTCGCCTCTCGTCTCCAGCCTCTCGCCTTCGGCCCCTCGGCTCTCGTCTCCAGCCTCTCGTCTCTTTAACCCCTAACCCTTAACCCCCTACTCCCCCGACCCTTACCGCCATCTCAGGGGCAAAAAGCTGGAGATCGTTGCGGAGCCGTAACAGTGCCAGATCGGCAGCTTTGGCTTCTAACATGACATCAAAAGCAGGCAGACCACGGGCCGCCTGAAGGAAGGTTGCAAACTCAAAAGGGCTGATAAAATCCGCGTGCTGACCATGGCGTGGCGGAATAACGCGTGCTGGTGCACCGGCACGGCCCTTCTGAAGATGCGCCTCTGTACGTTGCGTGCTAAAGTGCACTTTAGGGCGTATACTGGCTGGCCATGTTGCGAGTGCCAGCCCCAGTGCTTCTGCCAGTGGTAATGCCTGGCGGTTATTCAACTGAAAGTGGAGCGTATCAAAGACGATTGGTATGCCGATCATCTGGTGCAGGGGGAGCAATTCAAGGAGCCCAAAGGAGTGTTCATCTGGTTCGATGGCAATACGACGACGTACCCAAAGTGGCAATCGTTCAAAGCGTGTTGCAAAACGGTGTAGCGCGGCTGCCTGATCATCGTATGCCCCACCCACATGGAGCACCATAATACTGTTTGAACCAGTATCGAGTGCATCAAGGAGCGCTGCACGTGCGATAATATCGTTGCTGGAACGTTGGGCAATTTTATCATCTGGTGTACTGAGCGTCGTTTGAAGATCAAGGTGCATGGTAAGACGGATAGCGTGAGTACGTGCCAGATCACCGATCTCAGTCAAAAGGGCTCGACACGATGCCATCTGTCCGTGAAATTCAGGGTAGTCGGGATGTGAGACATAGGGTGCCAGATCACTGGCCAGCCGATAACAGGTAATACGTTGATCGGCAAGATAGAGCAGTACATCGCGGAGCAAAAGGAGACTAACACTGAGATGCGGGTGATTGGCTACACGGCGTCCATCACGGACTCGTAGTCCAGCACGGCCTAGTATTTTTGTTGCAACTCCCAGGTTGATCATAGCATTACTTTACACGAAACCGGTACACGTTTTAGTATAAACCGCTTTTCTTGACTTTTCAAGTCCCTGTTGTTATACTCCCGTTTATACATTGATTTTTCGCACCAGTATCTATGATGATATATGTTATTGAACAATGCGCGTATTTCCAATGCCCAGATCACTGATCTGATCAGGCGCGCTTGCTCAAAGATACTTTCAACGACAGGTTCGCTGTATCAGATCAACGGTACAGCGGCTTTTTTTGTACTGTCCTGACATATGTAACCAGTATTATATTAGCTCTCTATTATGTATAACGAGGATTCCTGATGACACAGATATATCCGCCAGTACGGGTACGTTTTGCTCCCAGCCCAACCGGTTATCTTCATATCGGAGGTGTCCGTACAGCCCTCTTCAACTGGTTATTTGCTCGGCACTATGGTGGCCAGTTTATTTTACGTATTGAAGACACCGATGAAAAACGGTTTGTTGAGGGTGCTGCTGATGACATGATGGCGTCACTCCGTTGGATTGGTATTACCTGGGACGAGGGGCCCGATGTGGGTGGCCCGCATGGTCCGTATATCCAGTCGCAGCGCAGCGAAATGGGAATCTATCGTCAACATATCGATCAACTGCTTGAAAAAGGGCTTGCGTACAAATCGTTTGTGACCGAGGAGGAACTGACTCAGATGCGTGCTGATGCTCAGGCACGTGGTGTAAAAAGTTTTCGCTTTCGAGGAGTCGAGCGAGATTGGTCGCTGGAGCAGATGGCTGAAGTCGAGGCCCAGGGAAAACCGTACACGGTACGTCTTAAGACACCACTTGAGGGTACCACGAGCTTTACTGATCTTATTCGTGGTGGTGATCAGATTACGGTCAACCATAATGAGTTACAGGATATTGTGCTGCTCAAATCAAGTGGGATGCCAGTCTATCATCTGGCGCATCTGGTTGATGATTATCTGATGGGTATTACCCATGTTATTCGTGGTGAAGAATGGGTCCCCAGCACGCCCTATCATGTCCTGTTGTACAAGGCATTTGGCTGGGACCTACCAACCTTTGCCCATGTCCCTAATATTTTACGTCAGGATGGTCGTGGCAAACTCTCGAAGCGTAAAGACGATGTTGGTGCGAACCGTTTCTGGGAACGTGGATACATGGCCGAGGCAATGTTCAATTACTTGGCCTTGCAGGGCTGG
>JBCDFA010000332.1:0-9000 GCA_039178835.1 Chloroflexota bacterium | reverse complement strand
TGCTCAATATTCCGCTACAGACAGCGCTAGCCGTTGGACTAGCTGTTCTGATGGATCGTCTCACACAGTCATTGTTTGTTCGTGGTGTCTTGGTGTTGCCCTGGCTCATTCCCAATGTGGTGGTGGCGCTGCTTTGGTTGTGGTTGCTCGATCCCAGCCTGGGGTTGCTCAATCAAATTCTGGGGGTGTTCGGGATCTCACGCCAGCCATTCCTAGGGTCGGTTGAGCAAGCTATGCCTGCCATTGCTGGTATCAATGTCTGGCGGCATGTTGGCTACACAGCATTATTGATCTTCGCAGGACTTCAGACTATTCCTAAAGATGTGTATGAGGCTGGCGCTATTGATGGTGCGACGGAAACGCGTATGTTCTGGTCGATCACTATTCCACTGCTACGCCCTGTCCTGGTCTTTGTCCTAGTGACAACTGTCATTGGCTCATTCCAGATCTTCGACACGATTGCGATCACAACACAGGGTGGTCCGGTCAATGCGACACGCGTGATCTACTGGTATATCTATGACCAGGCGTTTAATCGCTTCAACATGGGGTATGCGACGACAGTTGCCGTTGTACTTTTCGTCATCCTGATCGTTGTCACCATTATTCAACTGCGCTATCTTCGTGCAGATTCATCGGATCTTGCCTGATACGGATGATTGTTGGTTGTTCCTGTTCTCGTGCCCTGGCCCATCGGGCATAACCAAGATGATAATGTATGGAGTGATATTATGGCAACACAAGTAATGACAGCTACACGGCGCAGAAGGCGCATATCATTCGGGCGCATCCTGGCATGGTTGGCCCTGTTTGTGTCGATTATGATGGTGCTTATCCCATTCTGGTGGATGATTCGCACTGCTCTGTCAACAAATCGTGAATTGTATGCCAATCCAACGGTCTGGTTGCCGGTTGGCTTCACGCTTGATAACTTTGGGCGCATTCTCGGCTTTGTCGACACAAGCGAAGCGATTGCTGCTGGTGGTTCTGGTCAGACCCTCAATTTCTGGCTCTATCTGCGGAACTCAATCATTGTGACGGCACTTGTTGTAACCGGGCAAGTGTTCTTCAGTGCGCTGGCTGCGTATTCCTTTGCCCGATTAAAGTTTCCCTTCCGTGATCAAATCTTCTTTCTGTATATTGCCGCGTTGATAGTTCCGGCCATTGTGACTCTGATTCCAAATTATATTCTCATGCGTAATTTGAACTGGCTCAATACCTTCCAGGGGGTTGTGGCACCATTCTTTTTGATGACGCCCTTTGCGGTGTTTTTTCTACGCCAATTCTTCCTGGGGATCAACTCTGAGATCGAGGAGGCCGCTAAAATAGATGGAGCATCGCTCTTTCGGGTCTTCTGGAGTCTCGTGATACCGATCAGTGGCCCACCGCTGGCTACGCTCGGCATCCTCACCTTTATCACGAGCTGGAATGAGTATCTCTGGCCACTGCTGGTCGGGCAGGATGAAAGTGTCCGTGTGCTGACCGTTGCATTGGGTATCTTCCGCTCCCAGACACCGCAGGGTGCGCCGGACTGGAGTGGGCTTATGGCCGGGGCGTTACTCGGGATTTTGCCAAGCCTCCTGCTCTTTGCGTTCTTTGGGCGTAAAGCGATTAACTCGATTCAATTTAGTGGATACAAATAGTGTGTGTTTCCTGAGGGGCGGGAACTTTTATTTACACGATTATGGCAACGTTAACAACCTAATCTACAAAGGAGTGTAAACACAATGCAGTCTCAAAATCGTCAGTTCTTTATTGTTATGGCCTTACTCGCCAGCCTTGTGTTGGCTGCGTGTGGCGGTGGTAGCGGTAGTGGTTCGCCTGGTGCCGAATCGGATACATCTTCTGGAACAGATGCCAGTGGCTCAGGTGATAGTGTCACCATTCGCTATTCATTGTGGGATGCGAATCAGCAACCAGCCTATGAAGCCTGTGCCGCTGCGTTCGCCGAGCAAAACCCCACTATCAACGTTGAGATCGAGCAGCTTGGTTGGGATGACTACTGGACTAATCTTCAGACGAGTATGGTTGGGAACAATGCTCCCGATGTTTTTACCAACCATCTGGCAAAATATCCTGAGTTTGCCACCAAAAACCAGTTGGTAGATATTCAGCCGTTGGTCGAGCGTGACCAGGTTGATACTGAGCAGTACATTGGTGATCTGGCGGAGTTGTGGACACGTGATGGCCAGCGGTATGGTTTACCAAAAGATTGGGACACCATTGCGGTTGTGTACAACCAGGAAATGTTTGAGGCCGCAGGGGTCGATCCGACAACACTGGCCGATATGACCTGGAACCCACAGGATGGTGGCACCTTTGGTGAACTGATCCGAACCTTGACACTGGATGCCAATGGCAACAACGCTTTGAGCCCCGACTTCGACAAGAATAATGTCGTGCAGTATGGCTTTATTCCCCAGGGGGCTGGTGAGTCCTATGGCCAGACCCAGTGGAGCATGTTTGCTGCAAGCAACGGCTGGCAGTTCAACGAAGGCCCATGGGCGACCAGTTACAACTATGCTGATCCCAAGTTTGTTGAAACAATCCAATGGTATGCTGATTTGCATTTGGAGGAAGGGGTTGCGCCATCACTCGCCGATGTCGATAGCCTTGGGGCCAATGTGTTGTTTACTTCGGGGCAAGGGGCAATGACGACCGACGGCTCGTGGATGATTGGCCAGTACATCAATGACGCTGATTTCAACGTCGGCTTTGGTTTGCTGCCGCAGGGTCCAGAAGGCCGGAAGAGTATGTTCAACGGCCTGGCCGACTCGATCTGGACTGGTAGCCAGCATCAGGAAGAGGCATGGGAATGGGTCAAGTTTGCCGCATCTCAGGAGTGTCAGGATCTCGTTGGTACCTTTGGTGTGGTGTTCCCAGCCATTGAGTCAGGTGTAGATGCAGCACTCGAGGCGTATGGGGAGCGCGACTTGGATGTAACTGCCTTCACTGAGCAGGCACTTGATCCAGATAGCACCTTCCTGCATCCTATCACCGATCACGCGTCCGATATTTTTGCCATTATGGGTACCACCATGGATAGTATCATGTTGGGCCAGATGAGTGCGGCTGAAGCGTTAGAACCAGCGAATGAAGAGGTCAACGCACTCTTCCAATAGTGAAGATGTCTGGTGCTGGGGACAAGGGATATAGTTGTGTTCCCAGCACAACGATCCTATTGAACGAGAGGAATGATTTGCATCTGTACACTGTATGAGCGTATACATGCCTCTTGGATCGAGAGCACGAACCAGCAGATGTACCAAGGAAGGAATATCTCTCATGCCGATTCAGGCGACCGATCACGGCTGGGTGTTGGAAACCCGGACAACCGCATATGTCATTGGATTGAATGAGGCAGGCCTACTTACCCATTGCTATTGGGGCACACGATTGCCCTTTGCAAGTGACTATCCAGCGGCAGCAAATCCAGATGGCTGGGCTGGCTTTAACAATCCGTCTCATCTGACGCCTGAGGAATACCCAGGCTATGAAGACATGAAGTTTACCGAGCCCTGCCTCAAAGTCACCTTTGCCGATGGTGTGCGTGATGTGGTGCTACGTTATACAGGCGCAGAAATTGTCCAGGGAACAACCCCAGAGCTACGAATCTCGCTGAGTGATACAGCTTATCCGCTGAGTCTCACGCTGCACTATCGTGTCCACTCCACCTATGATCTGATTGAGCGCTGGGTGAGCGTGACCAATGAAGGGACTGAACCTATTACTATCGAGCGCATCTGGTCTGCGTTGTGGCACCTCCCAATCGGCCATGCGTATCGACTAACGCATCTGAGTGGTCGTTGGATGGATGAAATGCAGATTCAGCGTGAGTTCCTTACTCCTGGTGTCAAGATGCTGGAGAGCCGTCGTCTAACCACGAGCCACCATCACAATCCCTGGTTTGCGATTGACCGTGGGAATGCGGATGAAGATAGGGGCGAGGTCTGGTTTGGCGCACTTGCCTGGAGTGGGAACTGGAAAATTGCGGCTGAAATGACCGATTTCGCTTCGACCAGGATCGGGATTGGCCTCAATGATTGGGACTTTGCATGGCGCGTAACGGCTGGCGAGACGTTTACGACTCCAGCAAGTTATGCTGGTTACACCTCGGCTGGTTTTGGGGCAGCGAGCCGGCATATGCACGATTACATTCGCGATCAGGTATTGCCCCACGGGAAAGTTATACACAAAGTCCTTTACAACTCATGGGAAGCGACCCTGTTTCAGGTGAATGAGGCATCGCAAATCGCACTGGCCGAGTCTGCTGCTGCCATGGGTGTCGAGTTGTTTGTGATGGATGATGGCTGGTTCCACGGACGCAACGACGACACCGCCGGTCTTGGTGACTGGTGGCCAGACAAGCACAAATTTCCCGACGGTCTTCACGGACTGGTTGAACGTGTTAATGCACTCGGCATGGACTTTGGTTTGTGGCTCGAACCAGAAATGGTGAATCCAGATAGCGATCTCTACCGAGCCCATCCCGATTGTATCATTCATTTCCCGACGCGTACCTCCAGTCTGGGCCGCAATCAACTGATCCTGAATATGGGCTGCCCTGATGTGCAGGATTATCTGATCAACCAGATCGATCAACTCCTGACAGAGTACAACATCTGTTTTATCAAATGGGATATGAATCGGAATGCGAGCGAACCGGGCTGGCCAGATGCACCAGGTGACCAGCGCGAGTTGTGGGTCCGCTATGTTCATGGCCTGTATCATGTCTGGGGGACACTACGCGAGCGGCATCCGCATGTCATCTGGCAGAGCTGCTCTGGTGGCGGTGGACGCGCCGATCTGGGCATTTTGCACTTTGCCGACCAGATATGGGTGAGTGATAACACCGAGCCAGCTATGCGTTTGGGTATTCAGGAGGGGTTTTCGCAACTCTTCCCTGCCAACACGATGGAGGCGTGGGTCACCGACATGGGGCCATCTTACCTACCACTCTCGTTTCGCTTTCACGTGAGTATGTGTGGCACGCTGGGTATTGGTGGTCATCTGCTACAGTGGACACCAGATCAGCACGCAGAGGCCACGCAATGGATTGCGTTGTACAAAGAGATTCGCCATGTCATCCAGTTTGGTGATCTCTATCGACTGCAATCTCCGCAGGAACACGCGTACTCGGCTGTCCAGTATGTGAGTAAGGATTGTTCAGAAAGTATTCTGTTTGTCTTTCAGACGCATGTGCCAGAACCGATCCCGGTGCCGCCATTGTATCTACAGGGACTGAACCCAAATGCTATGTACGTGATCGAAGGGATTGCTGGTGAGCGCTCAGGGCTGGGTTGGATGCATACCGGGTTGAGCATTGAGTTACAGGATTTCCAAAGTACCATACGTCGTATTCGCCGTGTTTAAAGCCCTCAATTTTCCCCTTTATAGTAGATGGAAGCCGCATTGCAGAGTGGGATCAGGGGCGTTTTGCAGCTGTAGATCGACATAAAATCATCATCTCATCTCCACTTTTTTCAATCGGATAGATTTTCTGAACCATGTGAGATGGTTCATTTGATCCACAATACCCACAGGTCATGGTTGGGAATAGGCCATGTGCATGATATAATAAATAACAATACACCTATAGCACTGTGTGGCAACTATTAAGTCAACTACGTTTAAAAGCCGATTGAGATGTGTGTTGTGATACACCTTGGTGTGTAGCGCAATACGCGTGGTAGGGTCTTATGGAGTTTCATCAGAAGATCACTATCCCTCGTATCCTGCGTCCATTAGTGCATCGGGACGCAGCATTAGATACCTTTGCTCAGAACTTTCATCAGCAGACCTTTGTGGTGCTTTCGGCACCAACTGGCTGGGGTAAAACCGCACTTTTAGTGCAATGGGCTGAAACACGTGCGCCCAGCCGTGTTGCGTGGTATACGCTGGATGCCTCCGACCGTGATCCTGCATTGTTCTTATCTTATCTCGTGTCTACTTTACATTTCGTTCCTAAAATCTCCGAACTTCGTGATGATGTTGAAAATCCAGACCCGAAGAACTTCCCTGCCACCTTCCATAGGCTAGCAACGACTCTGGCCAATGTAGACACCGATATTGCTATTGTGCTCGATGATCTTCACGTTCTTGATGCGACAGAAGAACCACTTCCTGGTGTGTCACAAATTACTCATTTCCTTTCGACATTAATAACCTATGCCCCACGCTGCCATCTCATCCTATCGTCGCGCACTATTCCCACACTGCCGGGGATGGTGCGGCTGATGTCACAGGGCCATGGCAGTATCTACGACTATCGGCTGTTGCGTTGTTCCGCTGAAGAAGTCAAACGACTTGCTGAACCAGACCTGTCGTTGGATCAGACTCAGGCAGAGCAGATCGCTGAGGAGTATGATGGATGGATTACGGGTATTCTGTTTGGCCTTGAGCAGCAGCGCAGTGGCGTAGATTCTCCATACCCCATCCTATCGGTCGATGACTTTCTGGCCGAGTTGGTCGATCCACTGCCCAGCCATCTACAGGAGTTTTTAGAAGAAACCAGCGTTCTTGATGAATTGATCGTGGGCCATTGTGACCGTGTGCGTGATCGACAAGACTCGGCTGTGTTGCTGGATGCCGTCTCGCGTCGGGGCCTGTTTATTCTCTCGCATGGCACATCGATGGCCTACCATCAACTGTTTCGTGATATGCTGGTGCGCCGTTTGCAGCGAACACCCGAACGCTATCGCCAATGTTGCCATCGGGCGGCGTCTGTCTATGAAGAGCAAGGGATGGTAGGTCGAGCGTTACGTTGTTTGCTGGATGCACAAGATATTGATGCAGCCTGGACGCTTCTGCGGAACCATCTGCCGCATCTACGACAGCGTTCCCTCCATACCACAGCTTTGTCATGTCTGGACGATGCAGCACAGGTACAGCAGGTACCACCAGATCTGTTGATATTACAGGCCCGCCTCTACGCCGATCTGGCCATGTGGGATCGTGCGATTGCTGTCACTCGTATTGCTGAAACAATGGCTAACATGTCATCGGATCTTCGCTATGAATCACGTGTTTTTCGTGTGGGATGCCTGCTATTTCGTGGTTCTATCGAACAGGCCCAACATGAGCTTGATGAGTTACTTACCCACCCGGTGCCTCCTGCCATGACTGTTTTGGTGTCGATTACTCAGGGGCGTTTGTGTAGTATGACTGGAAATATAGAGGCGGCTATCGAGGCGTTTAATCAGGCACTTACTTATGCCGAAACCAACCGCGCTGATATGGCGACATTAGGTGGTATTTATGATAATCTGGGGTTTGTCTATGCTGTTGCAAGGGACTATACTTTGGCTCTACAGTACCTACAATCGGCAAATCAATGTTGGCAATCCTGCCAGAACCACGGTCGTCGTGCTGCAACCTTAAACAATCTTGGTACCATTGCGATTGGTGAGCAACGCCTTGCAGATGCACATACATATTTGACAACTGGTCTTGCACTGGCACAACAGACACAACGTCGTCGTGAGGAACCATATCTTCAGTATAGTTTAGCCGAATTACAGCTTATTACGGCAACAACTGAACGGGCGTTGGCGCAATTTGTAACTTCCTATACAGCTGCCCATCAATATACCATTCGTGTAATTGAAGAACAGGCAATAACGGGGGCATGGCTGTCGGCATTGTTACTCCAATCACCTACAACAGTAGAGTGGCAGGAGCGAGTACAATCGTATCTTCCGATGCAAACAGAGGTCGGAAAAGGCCGTCTAATCCTGATTGAGTATTTGGAGAAGATACAGATTGAGGTACATGTAAATGATCTTAGCATAATCCATCCTTATTTACCTCATTTGAGTCCGGTTGAGCGTGTTCTGGTAGCGTTGTTTGAAGTATTTGAGGCATGGAAAAAAGATGCCTGGACACCAAAACACTCAGGATGGTTGTTGTGTACACAATGGATTGGTAGTTTTTCAAGTGATATGCAACGTCATCTGGCCCGACTGGTGCCGTCTTTTTTACGTTCTATTGAGGAGCAAAGCTCACTGGCACACACACTGGTGCAATTCCTCGATCCACTACCACCAGAAAGCCATGTATCTACATTGTCTTCTAATCTAGGTCAGGAACCATCAGTATCTATTACAACATTAGGCAAGTTTTCCTGTTTAGTGGACAGTCAGTCACGGGAATTAACCGCCATCCAGAAGACAATTCTGTCCCGCATCCTTGATCATCGTGCACCACTGGCGCTGGAACAACTATGGGTAGATGTCTGGGGTGAGCGTGAGATGATTTCAGGGACACTGTATAAAGCGATTCAACGCATGCGGGTAGAGACCGGATTGACCCTGGAAATCAATAAAGGTCATATCATTGCCCATCGTGATTTAGACTCTATTCATTGTGATGTGTGGGAATTCGAGACATTCTGTCGCTCACAGCAGTGGGAACAGGCTATCGATGTCTATCAGGGAGACTTTCTGGTAACTGGTGCAGCTGAGTCCCTCTGGATCTACTCACGCCGCGAACACCTACGACACCTCTTCCATCAGGCATTACAGGGTGCCGCTGAACGTCTGCTCCACACCGACCCACCCCATGCCATCGATTATTATCAGCGTTGGTTGGCTAATGATCCCTGTAATGAAGATGCCGTGATGATGATTATGAAATTGGCTGCAGAATTAGGTAAACGCCCCATTTTAGAAACAACCTATCGTAAATTTAAACAATCAATGAAACAGGACGGGATACCATTAGGGACAGAAGTTCAAGCGTTGTACGAGCAATTGTCGGTATGATGATCTTTTGAAGTTGGATAGATAAACTCACTGTAGATCTATGGTGAGTCTATCTATTGTTGGCAGGACGGGAATACCATTAGGGACAGAAGTTCAAGCGTTGTACGAGCAATTGTCGGTATGTTTGTTTATTGAGTCTAATGTAGTGGACTCACTCCGAGTCCACAATTGAGTCCACTACATGACAGATCGTCTCTCTATAATCCGTATATATCATATGTCGAAGAAAGAGGGTTGC
>JBCDFA010000331.1:0-9007 GCA_039178835.1 Chloroflexota bacterium | reverse complement strand
TCGCCCATTTGATGTTGAATCCGATCTGCCACGACTGGTTCGGTTTCTCTCCGTAACCGAGTCGATTGACCAATCTGGTGAAGATATTTCTGAAGAAACCCTGCGTGCTCAGTTAACCGTGCCACGCCATACCCCGGCGCTCGATCGCTGGGTCATCGAACATCCCGATCATCAGGATGATTTGATCGGGCACAGTGCGATATGGGCAGCCTCAACGGCAGATGGCGTACAGGTTGCCGAGGTGAGCATTGTGATCCACCCTGAGTGGCGTCGACGAGGCTTAGGAACCGAACTTCTCGAACGCAGCACTGCTCGTGTGCAAACACTTGGCGCTATGCTGATGCGCCTCTACGCCGATACACGCGACCACGCAACGACAACGTTTCTCACCAAGCACCACTTCCAATCAGCTTCTGCATACACTGAAATGGGAGCGGCAAGCGATACCATTACGGAGACGGTCAGCTTACCCGATGGCTATACCATTCGCTCCTATAGTGACGTACAGCAGGTACAGGCACTTGTTGATGGTTTTAACAAGGGTTTTGCCGGTTTGTGGGGCCATCACACGGTCACAGAAGCAGATGTAACTCAGGCGCTGCCATCGCTCACATGGGATGGTGTGTTTCTGTTGTTTGCGCCAGACAACAAGATTGCTGGCATCTGTTGTGCCCACTGTCATGCACAACGTACCAAGCACAATGGTCAGCCAACTGGGTATGTCGACAGTCCTGGCGTAGTTCCTGCACACCGCTCAGAGTCGCTCTACCAAGCACTGTTGTTACACGCAGTTCAGTGGCTTCATACCCAGCACCAAACCCGTGTCGAGCTTGAGTCATGGGGCGATACCGCCGAAACGATCCAGAGCTATGAGCAGCTTGGCTTCATTATCATACGGCAGCAATTGGCGTATCAACGTGAGTTAACTATTGAGTGATACAAAGAGGATTCGAGAGATTGGATGGCTCAAAACCACTCACCTCTGTCGTTCTGGAAACTGTGGACTGCAAGTGCCTTATCTAATCTGAGTGACGGTGTTGGTGTTGTGGTGATGCCACTCCTCGCCGCCGATCCAACTCAGGTTGCAGGGCTGTTCTTTGCCAATCGTGTGTCGTGGCTTATCTTCCCCTTGCTCAGTGGTGCGCTGGTAGATCGGCTGGACCGCCGTCGCACAATGGCGATCAGCAATGTATTGCGTGCAGGGTTGCTCGGTGTGCTCGGTCTTACGGTCCTAATGGGTTGGTCAAGCCTCTGGTTGTTGTATATAGTTGCTTTTCTGCTGGGGATGATCGAAACCTTCTATGATAATGCAGCTCAGGCCATTCTTCCCACCATTGTCACAAAAGCTCACCTAACACAAGCAAATGCTCGTATCCAATCCATCGAACTGATCAACAACCAATTTATTGGTCCAACGCTAAGTGATTTTTTATTTGCAATCGCCATGGCACTACCGTTTTTGCTCAACGGTGCTGCATTTGCCATAACGGTGCTCTTTATTCTGGCTTTACCAGGGAGTTTTCGGCCTAGTCACACCCAACCTCTCCAACCAAGGACACTACTCAATGAGATTGGTGAGGGAATTGTATGGCTATGGGATCACCATCTAATTCGGTCACTGGCCATTCTGCTTTGTCTCTCTAATATGATGGGTGCTGCCACGGGCGCCATTCTAGTTTTGTTTGCTCAGGATGTTCTCGGTCTAAATGAAGTTGGCTTTGGATTACTCACCGCAGCAACGGCCATCGGGGGAGTCTTTGGGAGTTTTGTCGCATCGCAAATTACACAACGACTAGGACCAAAACAGGCATTAGTTGGTAGCTTGCTGGGCATGGCAATTGCACCCTTGATCATCGCACTCACGACAAATGTTTTCCTTGTTGGTACCATGTATGCACTCATTGGGTTTGCTGCTGTCATATGGAATGTCATCACCATATCATTGCGACAATCAATCGTGCCCGAGGAGCTCTTTGGTCGTGTCAACAGTGTCTATCGACTGTTGGGTCTTGGTGGCACAGCGGTTGGTGCACTCATCGGTGGTTGGTTGGCGCAACTGTTTGGACTCACCGCACCATTCTGGGTGGCTGCAGGAGTCACAACTCTGCTTGCGTTAGTCGCATTGCGGATTATCAGCGTTCAACAGATTAAACAGGCTCAGGAATTATCGAGTCCATCGTGAGCTTTTGTGATAGTAGGACTCGATCCAATGATGGCACATAGTATACTGGCTAAATTGTGTCTATCCACGAGATGAATGTGAGAGCAATTAACACTATAGAGTTTGAAGACGTTTTTGAACGCCTGATTGTAATTCCTGAAGGAGAGAAAGATGCCACTTGATTTTTCAGAGTATGAGGGAGCTTTCTGTGATTTAACTGAGCCGGGTTACCATGTCATTGAAAAGAATGGCATAGATCTTGTCAAGATTCCGAAATTGGAAGTGCAAGACCGTGTTCTGCATTGTGAGTACGAAGTGCTCCAAGAGAATTTATCGACAGAAGAGGTTGCTGACTTAGTATTCATTGTTTTACTCAAGAGGTTTTGTAACAACTATTACAAAGATAAGGCAGACTTCGTGCGTCTTTTGAATCGCCAGACAAATGAGTCATACAAGCTTGCGAACATATTCTGATAACATCCTTGAGTGCTGGCAAAGTATTTCATAAAAGTGATGATCTAGCTAACAAATGTATACTGCCCTGCTCATCACAATTCTGAGGATGACTCACCGTTTTCGATGAAGAAAGGATGAAGCATGACTGAGAGCGAATGGTTAACCTCCGAAGACCCACTGGCCTTGTTGGCTTTTGCTGCGGATCAGGCTAACACACGGAAATATCGGCTGTTCCTGTGTGCTTGCTGTGTACGAGTGCTTGCAGGTATACCGCCCCACCACCGACACCTCGACGACATCTATTCAGTAACGTGGCACCGACTCGAACGGGCTATGGCCATTGTGGAGCAGTTTGCGGAGGGATTTGTAAGTACCGACATGCTCGCTCAGGCACGTCAAGACGCAGAAAACTCCACGCATGTGCCCAAGTGGGGGAGCAAGGACAACAAACTCAGCTCTGAGGTAGCAGCGGTGGTCACGGCGGCGGTCGAACACCCAAACGCCGCAGATGTGCTCGAAGCCTGCTGGCGCGCAACAAACGCACGGTGGACGCACACGGACCAAGACGAAGAGAATCGGCGCACAGTAGAGATGCAATGGCAAGCTACAGTTTGTCGGGATGTCTTTGGCAATCCGTTCTGCCCAATCGCTTTCTCCCCGGAGTGGCGCACTGCTGCTACTGTGTCCTGTGCAGCACGTATGTATGAGTCTCGAGATTTTAGCGCAATGCCAGTATTGGCCGACGCCTTACAGGATGCTGGGTGCAAGACCACCGTTATTCTCGATCACTGTCGCAATGCCGGTTCGCATGTTCGAGGCTGCTGGGTGGTCGATCTCGTACTTGGGTTTGAAGGCTAAATGATACAAGTATCTGCATTCTCAAGCTGTACTAGATGATATTTGTTAAGTCAGCCATATAGCTGCCTAAAGATACCATATATGAGTTTGACGAAAGAAGGACGAAACATGACTGAGAGCGAATGGTTAACTTCCGAAGACCCACTGGCCCTATTGGAATATGTTACTGATCAGGCTACCCAAAGGAAATATCGGCTGTTTCTATGTGCCTGCTGTACGCGGGTGCTTGCGAGCACACCACTTCATCGCCGACTCTTCCGCAAGTATTATCCTGGTTCATGGTACCAACTTGAACAGGCTATGGGCATCGTGGAGCAAGTCGCGGAGGGATTTGTAAGTACTGACCTGCTCGCCCAGGCACGGAAGGACGCAGATCAATCTACTTATGTGCCCGATTGGATCGACTGGGGTGGGGAAACCAAATTCATCGGCGAGGCGCTGGCGGTAATTGCGGCGGCAGTCGAACACCCAGTCGCGGCGGAGGTGCTCGAGGCCTGCTGGCGTGCAGCAATTTGGCAGGCAGAGGACATTGCAAGAGAAGAAAATAGCCAGAGCACTGAAAAGGATCATTTGCGGGTAGAGACTCAGTGGCAGGCGGTGGTTTGTCGAGATGTCTTTGGCAACCCGTTTCGCCCAATCAGTTTCTCCCCAGAGTGGCGCACCGCTGCTACCGTGTCCCTTGCAGCGCGGATGTACCAGTCGCGGGATTTTAGCGCAATGCCAGAACTGGTGGACGCGCTGCAGGATGCTGGGTGCAAGGCCACCGCTATCCTCGACCACTGTCGCAGTTCCAGTCCACACGTTCGGGGCTGCTGGGTGGTCGATCTCGTACTTGGCAAGGAGTAGGTTCGGTTGGTTCTCCCATTGATTATTAGTCGCACACTATCCACAAGCAGCTTTCAACAGATTACACAAATCCAGAAACTTTCGACCTGTCGATCACAGTGGTTGACAGGTCGGACAAGGTAACTGAGTTTCGCGAGATTTCGTCAGAGCCCTGAAAACAGTATAGAGCTTTTTATACCGCACTGTAAGATTGAATGGAACCTATACAAGAATGGGCTCAGATACCTGAATAAGTCAATGTTACAGTTCCTGATATTCTGACACTGTTGTCGCGAAACCATACTTCAGATAACGAGTAAATCAAGATTTACTCGTTTCTTTATTGTAGCTTCATTTTTGTCACACTTTACTTGTGCTCTTGTATCACTATTAGCACACTATTCATGGAGAACGGTGGCAAAACAAAGAACAGGAGCATAAAAATGAAACGATTGACCACAGGAATGTCGTATACGTTCAATCGTAATCTCGGTTGGCAAGATCGTCTGATACGGGCCGTAGGAAGCCTGGGGATACTGACACTTTATGGGTTTGGGATCTTCTCAGGTCCAATAGGTCTTATTCTTGCCATACTTGCAGGTATGGTACTGGTGACAGCAGTGATATCAAGATGCAGCATCTGCTACATTGCTGGGGTATGTACCATTGGTCCAAAAGAGCGGATGAAGTTGGATAACAGTGGAATAAAATACGAAAATGCCTAAGGAGCAGATAATATGAAAAGAATTATCAATACAACACATATCATTGAAGCTACACCTGAACGGGTGTGGGATATTATCAGCACTGGTGATGGGGTCGATATATGGCTTCCTGCTATCATGTCATGTAGGCTCGAAGGAAATGGTGAAGGTGCAAAGCGTGTTTGTGGTAGCACAGCAGGCGATCTGTATGAAACAATCGAAAAGGTTGATCATACACATCGCACGTTTCAGTACTCGATCAACCAGCAAGTAATGCTACCTGTTACCGATATTCTTGTTACCATGATCGTGAAGGGTGAACACAACCAAACGCGATTGGATTGGATATTCGAGTATACATTGCTTGATGAGACTCAGGGCGAAATGGTTCAACAAACAATTCGAGATCTTTATACTGCTGGGGCTTCGGGATTAGAGAAAGCAGCACAGCTTTCGTAAAAATATTCTTCAAGGGTAAACACCTAGTAGGGTGGAGAGCACTTATAAAGTGCTCTCCACCTATTAAGATAAGGAGAAAACGATGGAGCGTTTAGCCAATCCTTTCAAGATAAACAAAGACGCCTATTCAGACACAGAAGATCTTCATCTTATTGAAATGATACTTTTGGGTAGTAAAGATGCACTTCACACCCTAATTGAACGGCATCAACGGTATATTTTTAATATTGCCCTGAAGATGATTAATAATATACAGGATGCCGAGGATGTCACGCAAGAAGTGCTCATTAAGATGGTGGTTAAACTAAGCTCTTTTGACTCGACTAAGGGGAGATTTAGAACATGGCTCTATCGTATTACTTTCAATCACATTTTAAATATAAAGAAACAGAATTATGAGCATCTAGTCCCTGATTTTGAAACATTCTTTAATTACATCGAAAACTCACCCACCGAAGATATGAGCATGGAAGAAGAAGTTTTTATGGCTCTCTACATAAAAGAAGCCCGTGTAACTTGTATGAATGGAATGCTTATGTGCCTGGACCGAGAACAACGTCTCATCTACATCATGGGAGACGTATTCGAGATTGATCATCAGTTGGGAAGTGAAATGTTTAACATTTCGGCTGCCAACTTTAGGCAAAAATTGTCCCGCGCAAGGAAAGATTTGTATCAGTGGATGAATAATCGATGTGGTCTAGTGAACAAAAACAATCCGTGTCGTTGCCCTAAAAAGACTAGGGGTTTTATTGCAAAAGGTTGGGTAAATCCAGACAATATGCGGTGGCACTCCGATTATCAGCATAGCATCGCTGAGTTATCAGAGTCCAGAATAGAAGATGCTCTTGATACAGTTAACCAAGTGTATGTGTCCCTGTATCGAGAGCATCCATTTAAGCATTATGATAAGGCAGATGAATTATTGTCTACAATTACGTCTCATCCGACCTTAAAAGATATTTTTCACCTAGACAGTTAGCGTTATACGAGGTTGGTTGAAAGAGTTAAGGTGTGCTACCAACCTCTGCCGCAGAAAGAATGTCGGTTGCGACGCTGAACTCGCGTAGTTCTTCTGAAGACATGTTGTGCATCTCATCAAATGTAGCAGCCTTGATCGTGTAAAAATAGAAGTCACGTCCGATATCTGAGCCCAACATCTCGTTGCTATACGTAATTAAGTCATTGTGTGCCGGGTGATCATCGGGGAGTTCCCAGGCCTGCAGATCACCCTCGCAGCACCATGTATGAACTCCGATAGTCGCGCCTTCCTCCACGATCCGTTCGACGCCCGCCAGTAGCAGATCGGTGCCACCAGAAGCCGTTAAGCCATCGGCAGGAACATACGTATCAAGCCCAGCATTACGCACCAGACGCCCTGTATGAACATTGACCGTGTCATTAATGGAACCGGGAACATCCTGCAACACGAGCGTTTCAACCTCAGGGTGCTGCTCAATCATGTCTTGCATCTGGGTGTAGCTTCTAGTCCCCAGAAGGCCAGTAAGAATCGCTTGTGTATCCTCAACGACCAGTTTCGTGGTGCCAGCACCGAGAAATGCATCATTAAAAAGTAAATCCAGGTCTCGGATGTCTCCATCATCTGATTCAACCGTTCCAATCACCTGCCAACCGTCGTCCTCCCAAGTGATATCGACTTCACCAGAGAATTCATCGACGACATCAAAGGCACCGCCAGCTATTTGCCCGTACAAAACAGTGGCTTCGACACTATCAAACTCGACTTCTTCATTGAATTCGAATTCAACGAGACCTCCCGCAAAATCCAGTGTCAATGTATTATCTTCAACGCCTGGAGAAACCATAGGAATGTTCTCTCCATCGATGGAAAAGGTTGCTTGTTCGATATATGTCATCTCTTCAGCAATAAATGCTTCAATCTCGTCAACTGGAATGGCATCGCTATCATACGCTACGTTCTCGTCAGTGGTATCGCTGTCATTCTCATCAGCTAGAGGGATATCGTTTGCATATTCTTCTGGTGTAGTCGCTTGTGGTTCAGATACAGACTGGCAAGCAGTTGTGCTAATACCAATGATGACAATCAATACTGCGAAGAACACATACCATTTGTGGATATTCATGGGGTACTCCTGAGGCTACAAAGAGGCAAATCCAGATAGAGAGGAGCAACAATCATCTCGCTCTGCTCAAGGGCAGCAGACTATGCGATTATAGCAGAAAAAAACTGCTGTTTGCAATCTCTCATGACCTGCTGACGATGTTCCTCCAATCGGAAGATGAGCAGGGTCGGTTGCAGATTGCCTCTTGACATACACTGCTCTATCTTTTATTATTTTACCAACTTGTAAGTCAAATATCGTATGAACACTCCTAGTAATACAACCCATCAACGCCTGTTGGACGTTGCCGAAGAGCTGTTTTCAAAGCGCGGATATCAGTCTGTACGGCTACGCGACATTGCGACAGCAATCGGAATTAAGCACGCTGCACTGTACTACTATGCACCCGAAGGAAAAGAACAACTTTTTGTCAACGTGATGACACGAAGTTTTCATCAACATCAGGCAGGCATGGAAGCGGCTATCGCTGATGCGGGTGACGATCTGCGTGACCAGATGCGTGCAGCAGCGCTCTGGTTGGTTTCACGTCCGCCAATGAATATCGCGAGAATGGAACAGACCGATTTCACAGCTATCAAGCCAGAGAATGCACGAATGCTATCGCAATTGATCTACGACACATTACGGCAACCTATTCGCAATGCGCTGGTCAAGGCACATACGCAGGGAACAGTAGATCTGCCGGATCTTGATATGGCCGCTATTACCTTTATCGCTCTGATCGAGATTGTGCACTCCAACAATGCTGCCGGGAGTGGAACGGTCGACGAGAAAACGATCATCATCGACAAGCTGATCGATATGTTGTTGCAAGGCTGGCTCAAACGTTAGGATTATATTTTTTTGTCCGCTTATTTTACCAACTTGTAAGTCAAAGAAAAAGAGGTTTTCTTTATGCACGGTTTGACACGCCAGATTACAGTTGCAAGTGCCGTATTCCTTATGATCGTACTCAACCTTTTTCCTGAGGTATTTATCGCTCTGGTTGGTGCAAATGAGCCACGCGAATTCCCAATTCCAATGATACCGGCGGGCTATACGTTTCTCATTTGGGCACCTATTTTTATTGGTTGTGCTGCTCTGGCCGTCTATCAGGCACAACCAGCACAATGCAATGACTCGCGCTTTGACATGTTGGCCTGGCCAGTGATCCTGATCTGTCTTTTTAACACACTCACACGCTTTATCCCCGTGGGATTGAGTATCATCATATTCGCGTCTCTATTATTTTCACTCGCTTGGGCATTTCTGACCGTTTATCATATGGGACCGCAAGACAAAACGTTCTACTGGACCACACGGATTCCGCTCACGATCTTTTTTGCCTGGGCCACGGTAGCAACCGTTGTTAACGTTGGTCAGGTACTATCAAGGTTGAACTGGACAGGGTTTGGTATTGCTGCGACAACGTGGATCGCGCTACTGCTTGTTGTGGCTAC
>JBCDFA010000330.1:0-9021 GCA_039178835.1 Chloroflexota bacterium | reverse complement strand
GAGGGCGACCCAGGGGGACTTGGCAGCAATGCAAACAATGATCCATTATCGTTCTATGAGATTACCGCTTTTGGAGATGCAGAGCGAGGAATGCCCGGCTTCTATGAGACACTTACGGAACAGGAACTACTAGAATTGCTTGCGTATACACAAACTCTGCCAAGCGAGTAGGAATATTGTAGTATACCCCATCGTGATGATGGGGCACACCTATGCTATCAAGAAAAGTGGTCAAGAACTCTGTGATACAAACCCTAACACGAGATCAGACTCACGCCAAATATCAACCTGAAAACCAGCAACTTCTGTTGTCATTTCATTGAGCATACCAAAAGACTCACTATCACGAAATTGGTAAAGCGTATACTCTTTCCCTTCTGCATCAACCATGTGGACCTGCACCGCGATAGCATCATCTATAGAACAGTAACGCGCACCATCAACTGTTAACCCAGCTTGCTTTACCCGATCTGGATAAATCGGTGCAAAATCTAGTTTTAACATCTCACTTGAAAGGTCAGGAATATTACTGGTGGTAAACTCAGGTGTAAATCGCTTGCGGTGATTCAGCACAATTTCGGAGACGACCATTTCAGTACGACTCTCTGCATCATGATGCGTATCAAACCAATAAAAGATCGAGACGGTCAACAGCATGATAACCATGCCTAAACCCACTAACCCGACTGGACGATATGCTAAAGTGTATATCCAATGAAGTGGCGACCGACGTATGGTTTGCTCCGGTTGCTCATGGTCAATCAGTGACTTCAATTGAGCGAGCGAATGAGGGTCAAGCGATTGTTTGTGATAGTACTCCTGTAGACAATCATCGAGGTTGTCAGACATATCGCTCATCAGTTTCACCTGCCGTGTATTGTGTAAGCATATGACGTAGTTTTTTCTTGGCACGATGGATGACACTTAACACGGTGCCACGTGGTCGTGCAGTAAGCTGTGCAATTTGACTGGCCGAATAATCTTCAACTGCTGATAAGTATAACATCTCACGTTCCTCAACCCGTAAGGTTGCTAAGGCCTCTTCCAGTGCTCCATCCAGATGCACGCTTACCTGTGAACAGTCACGATCTACCCAGTCCTCTATCGCACCATCGGTTTCATCAAGCGGACGAAAGATAACCGTTTGATGACGACGATAGAGATCAATATACCGATTGCGAATCACCGTAATGAGATAGCTGATTCGCCATGGGCCACCACGCCGGCTAATCGAGAGACAGGCATCCTGCAGCAAATCTTCTGCAAGATGCCGATCATTGGTGAGTGACAGTGCATAACGAAACGCTCGTTGGAGCAATTCATCAAAATCTGCGGGATACTCTCCCATCAGTTCCTCTCCTCGCTATGAAAAAGACATCCCGCATAGACCACAAAACATTCACAGGTTTCTCACCTGAACAAAATTGGTTTTGAGACATGTAGTCGCATTCCCAAAGACTATACTGTTTCGACACTACCCTTCGCTGGCGGCAACTGTGTTTCGCGCCCATCAGATTGTGCAAGCAACATCTTGTAGACAGTTAATGGACTCCAGCGATCTGCTCCAGCCATAAAGTAGGTAAATGATCCAATCATAATGCCAAGCTCACGTTTGGTTCCTTCCAGACCGGCAATTAAACCTTTGGCCATCAAGCTATTAATGACCACAAAGAGCATCCAAGCCATCACGGCACCAGCGGTCCAGCGTGGCAGTATACCAAACGCAAGCAAGAGCCCAAGCCCTAACACTATAAAGATGGGCAACGTGCTATTCAGTGGGTTCACAAAAGGATCAACGGTTACAAGGGTTGACGCGATCAGGGTGAATGCTAAACTGAGACGAACGATGACCAATACGATATCGCGACGCTCTTCGAACCATGCCTTGACTTTGCGTAACTGGACATCCAAACTCCAACGGCCTGGTCCGGCAATAGCAAGAGCTACACAAATGCCAGCAAGGGCAATGTCACGGCTCAAACGAATTTCACCGAGTACCGGATTGGCGACAGCAAATGACCAAAACATAAAGCCCATAATCAGCGCCACTGGTGCGGTAAAAATACCTAGAATAAGCAAGGCACCAATCAAAATTTCGATCAAACCCTGGATCTGAAGAAAAGAAGCAATAGACATCCCAAGTTGTATGGTAATGAAATCAGCAACAACAGGATGAATCCATCCGGTTTGGGGATCAATGTACGAGGCTGCGAGTGCCTGTGGGTCGGGGGGGAAACCAATCTTCGTGCCACCTAGAATAAATACCAATCCTAGTGTACAACGAAGTACGGTGGGAAGAATGTCGTAGGGGATAAAGTTTGTCGAAAGCCGGTTCATACTTGTACTGTGTCCTTTCATCAATGTAGATCATTTACTACTCCTGACGAGAAGACGAACGACAACCGCATTTTGATTGCATCAATTAAAAACACAAAACACTTTTTAGTGTTTTTGTCTCTCACAGACCGGAGAAATGGTGGTAGCACAAATGAGAAATAAGATCCATAGCAAAAGTGCGTTCGATAATAACAAGGTTCGTGGTTGTTAATTACCACGTATTACGAGGGGAAGATACTGTGTATATTCTGGTTCCGAAGGAGGTGTTGGTGTTATCGTCGGCGGGATCACTACAGTTGGAGTCAATGTCGGTGTATGGGTAGGCGTAGGAGTCGCGTCGGGAGTGACTTCAGCAATGATACGAGAATTCCAGGGACACCATTCACAGTCGGGAAGCGTTGCGTCACACACCTCAGTGAGATGGTCCTCTATAAACTGGATTCCAGCATCACATACCTCGACAGCGCCATCCGTAAAACGTACTGTCTCAGGTTCAAGATGATAACTCCAGGGCAGATTGTAATCGCGTGGCTCTTTCACAATGGTACCAATAACCATACGACTTGGCTTACCTGCCAACACATCACGCGCCTCTTGAATCACCACAGGATCATCAGTTCTGAAGACAAATGTCTCAGGGGCAGGTGGCACGTTAAAACGAAAATATGCCACCTCATTGATGGGCATTTTTTGCATCTGTGTAGCTTGCACATCAACGAGCATCATCAGTGCCACGATCACACCCAGAAATATGGCCACATATTTCCATTGATAACGCAATTGTCGCTTTGAATATCGTCGGTCAATCATAGCATCTATCTTAGTACTGCTCATAACACAGGCAGGATATCGTGCAAACATCCAAACATCGAGTCACAGAACTTATAACAAACGCTATGGCCCTGCGTGAGACCATAGCGTTTGTGTTAGTCCCTATTCCACAGAACTCAGCCCTCTCACCCTTCAACGCCCCGACCTAACGAGACTATCGCGGTGGCGAGAACATGATCGCCATATCATTCACGATAGCAGCCTGTGCTGTTGAATATTGCAGTGCGATTGTACCATCGGCATTTTCAATACCTATTGTTGCCGAGGAACCCTGTTCACGTGCATCGTCTGAAATATTCGTGTACTGTGTCATCACACGGCCATCTTCAAACAGTGTCAGTTCGAAATCAAGGCGCAGAGTCGAATTGCCAAAGAACCGTACATTACGCCACTGGATAACAAACTCGCGGTTTGGTGCAACGCCTCGTTCTTCCCCATAGACAGCTGCTTCATCATCGACAACAAAATCATCCCAGAATGGATAGATGGCTGCATTGGGTGCTGATGCACTCGGGATAGAACTGTTAAAGAAGTTGCGCTGTGCAGCCAGGAAGTTGACAAACCCATTAGATGCAACATAAACCGTGGAGTAGCTCTCACCATAGAACTCGAAGTCGAAAGGTAGTTCGACTTCCACGGCAACATCATCGCCAGTCAAATCTAAGGGAAGTTCGGCTTCAGTATAGTTAAACTGTTCAACACGACAACTATATCCAAAGCTGTCTGTTCGTGCTGCCATTCGGAAACCAACCTGCTCTCGGCTATCGACAATCATATCCTTGGTCTGTGCTTCATAACAAAGCCCTGCCTCGACCAAGACTTCATAGTCACCTTCAGGAATGCTAGGAATTACGTAACCACCACCACGGTTCGTCACAACCGTATCCAAAGGTGTGCCAAGAACAGTCACACGTGCTTGAGGCACCGGTGATCCACGTGAGTCAACCACCCGGCCGTACATCGGATATGATGGAGCAGCTGTGAGTTCGATATTTTGTGTGGTGGTCTCATCTTCACTGATAACAACATCATCTACATTGAGTGTAATGTAGCCAAATGTTTCCACACTCATACTATAGGTACCAACCGGCAGTGAAATGCTGTAATCACCATCAGCATCAGTAATAGTATTTCGATCAAACTCACCTGTAATTGCTAAGGTAACCCCTTCAAGTGGTTTCCCACTATCGGCATCAACCACACGTCCAGCCAATTCTCCAACCGGACCACGTGGTGATTGAGTTACCGCAGCGTAGCTGTCCAGACGGCCTTCACCCCAGACATTATTGTCTTCTGCTGTACCACCACAAGTGAGGTCTTCTGTATCAATGGCAATCTCATCAAGAATGCTACGTGTGCCATCGATATCACCCATCAGCGATGGTGCTGCTGACCACATCAATGCGATAGTAGCAGCAACGTGAGGAGCGGCCATTGATGTACCGCTGAAGGCGCTATAATTATCACCAGGAACACTACTACGAACATTCACACCAGGTGCAGCAATATTTGGCTTTACTTCACCAGCAAATGATGATGAACCACGACTAGAAGTACTTGCAATCTCATTGTTAATATCGAATGAGCCGACCGAGTAACTCGAAATATATTCACCAGGAACACCGGATGTGTTACATGAAGGACCACTATTCCCATTAGAAAATGCAGGAAACATACCCGATGCAATCCAGGCATCAACCACATCTTGATACCACGGATCGCCTGATGGACCACCCCACGAGTTGTTCACAATGTGTGGACGGAGATCGGCGCGTGGATTTTCATTGTTCAGATCAGTTGGGGCCAGCATCCACTCACCAGAACCAAGCAACGCACTGCGTGTACATGTACGCCCCTCACAACCTTTTGCAGCAATCCACGTAACACCAGGAGCAACACCAATTTGGTTGCCACCACCATCATCACCGACAATTGTACCCATAGTATGCGTACCATGGCCATTGTTATCACATGGCTCGGTTGATGGCTCACCACATACCTCAGAGGGATCAAACCAGTTGTAATTGTGATCAAATCCACCACTACTCTGTGTGCCACGATACTGATTGACTAACGCTGGGTGATCAAATTGGACACCACTATCAATGTTTGCCACTATGATGCCCTCACCGCGCGTTCCATAATCAGACCAAACCTCATCCGCACGGACACGCTCAATATTCCATTCGAGTGAACTGAGACGCGGTTCATCTGTGCCAGGAACTAACTCAGGCAGAGATATCTCTTCGTCAACAACAATCTGCTCTACTTCAGAACGGACGGAGATTTCTTTCGCAAGCTCAACATCTCCAGTGACCTGAATCGCATTGGAAACCCAGAACGACTCATATGCGACACCTTCATTATTGAGCAACTTCCGTACATCACCCTGACTATTGCGTGCAACTTCTTGCAACGCATCCACAACAAACTCACCACGTGCCTGCCAATCCTGTATAGTAAAGGCGGGGCTCAGATCTGCCTTCTCTTCCATCAAGACCCAGAAAGTGGTCTCTACACCTTCCTGCTGCGACAGTAGTGCAGCATCAATTTTTGCAGGCACTGAATCTTGTGACTGCGCCATCACACCAAGGGGCAATACGAACGATACCATAACGACCGCGACCATCCATCGACTTAGCCAACTCATCTTCACGACGTGCCTCCTCCGCTAGCACTAAATTGTGAAAAATTAACCAGTTGTGAAACGATACGTGGACGGGACTAACTATCAGTGTATCCATAATATTGGGGCGAAGGACACACATGATGCCAACAATCGAACTCTTCTCTACATCTGTTACAGATGGTGATGAAAATAGTGTGTAATAGTGGCCATCTGAGTTAATGCGTATCATACCATAAAACACAAATAAGTAAATAATCTCAAAAACTATGCCAAACAACAATAAAATATTTTCTGTTTTCAGAAATATATATTGATTATAATAAACATATATAGCTTTAATAAGAAATAGTAACAAGAAATACTTACCAAAATTTGTAAAGAAATATCTGGCATGCAACCGGATAACGTACATTACTTTTTGTTAATCTAATGCAAAAATGCGTTGATATGGAATTGATTATTGATATAATATTAATACTACAATTCATAGTATAAGCATAGGATAAAAAGCATGTGTGTTATACTTTTCCTACCGAATATACTACTGTACTATCACGAAGTTCAATCAAAGGAGGGGCGATGTCTGCCAATGATACAATCGCCACTGAGCAGCGCTATATCCTTCAGGTATACCCGCGTCCAGCTTTCGTGCTGGAACGAGGTGAAGGGTGTTACGTTTTTGATACAGAAGGCCAACGCTATCTTGATTGTGTAGCCGGAATTGCCGTCAATGCGCTAGGATATAACGATCCCGACATATCAAAGGTGATTGCAGAACAGGCCACGAAACTGATGCATGTCTCCAATCTCTATCATACACAACCAGCAGGTGAGTTGGCCAAACAACTTGTGGAACACTCGTTTGCTGATCGTGTGTTTTACACCAACAGTGGTACTGAAGCCATTGAAGGTGCGATCAAGTTTAGTCGTAAGTATGCCTACGAGCATGAGCGTAAAGATAAAACCCATATTGTCGCGTTTAGTGGTTCATTTCATGGCCGCACCATGGGAGCCGTTGCAGTCACGCATCGTGAGAAATACCGTGCACCATTTGCCCCTGTCATGCCTGATGTGCGGTTTGCCCCGTTTAACGACCTGGCCGCAGCACAAGAAGCCATTACGGATGATGTATGCGCGATCATTGTTGAGCCGGTGCAGGGCGAAGGTGGATTAAGTGTTGCTGATCCTGCATTCCTGAAGGGGCTGCGCGAGCGTTGTGATGACGTCGGTGCATTGCTGATTCTGGATGAGATTCAGTGTGGACTGGGACGTACCGGCGCACTCTGGGCCCACGAATGGTACCAGATCGCCCCCGATATCATGACTGTCGCCAAGCCACTTGGTGGTGGGCTGCCCATCGGCGCAATTCTAATGACACAAGCCGTTGCCGACACCATCCATCCCGGTGATCATGGCACCACCTTTGGAGGTGGTCCTTTGGTAACTGCTGCGGCACAAGTCGTCTTTGAAAAAATTGCAAATCCGACCTTCCTTGAGCATGTGCGTAATGTGAGTGATTACCTCGGGGAAGCACTACACGACTTCGCTAATGAGCGCCCAGAGATCCTTGGGCTGCGCGGCAAAGGCTTAATGCGTGGACTACAAATTGATGGTCCGGCAGGAGCAGTACGCATAGCTGCGCACGATGTTGGGCTGCTGGTGGCAACTGCAGGTGACGATATCGTGCGGCTTGTTCCACCGCTTATTTTTGAGCAGCACCACGTAGACGAAACCATCGATAAACTGGGACAGACATTCGACAATATAAAGCATTAGTAGCGGCTCATAGCAAAGCAAATTCAATAAGAAAGGTTCTGGTATGATCCCTATCGGCGATGACAATCCCACACGTCGTTATCCAATCATCAATCATTTGTTAGTCGCCATCAACATCCTTGCTTTCATCTATCAGTTATCGCTTGGACAAACTGCGCTCAACGAATTTATCGCCACATGGGGTGTGCGCTCAACTGACGTAATGGCATTACTTGGAGGCGAGTTTAGTTTGCTCGTGCCAGTTCTCTTGCAATCACTAGTTTCGATGTTCTTGCACGGTGGTTGGCTGCATATTGGCAGTAATTTGCTCTTTCTGTGGATCTTTGGTGACAATGTCGAAGATAACTTTGGGTCATTCTCATATTTTATTTTTTATCTTATCTGCGGTTTTGGTGCCGTGCTTGCACAGGCATTTCTCACGCCAAACTCACCAGTTCCATCAATTGGCGCTTCTGGCGCGATCAGTGGTGTGATGGGTGCGTATCTGATTATGTATCCAGGGGCCTCCATCCGCGCTCTGTTGCCAATCTTCTTTTTCATCCCTGTGTTGGTACCGGCATGGGCGATGATTATCTTCTGGTTTGTGAGTCAGTTACTCAATGGCTTTGCCAGCCTGACTGAAGCAGCCCAGATGAGCGGCGGTATCGCTTATGGTGCACATATCGGTGGTTTTGTCGTTGGCTTTGTCCTGACCTTTTTCTTCCGCACACCAGAACGTCGTCCGCGCTATCGTTATCAGTCCTACACACGACGCTAACAAAAAACCCGTGGCCCATTCAAGCGAATGAGCCACGGATCATGTCCAAACAGCTAAAAGAACGTTATTACACCAGCAGACCCATCGGTGCCTGGAGCAGTCGTTTCAACTCTTGAAGATATTGTGCGGCGGTTGCTCCATCAGCAACACGATGATCGACGCTCAGGGTCACATTCATCACCTGACCGATGACTATTTTCCCATCACGTACAACTGGCGTTTCGCGAACCGTACCGACTGAAAGCGAGGCCGCCTGCGGAACACTAACGATCGAAACGAACTCAACGACATCGAACATGCCCATATTGGACACTTGGAACGTTCCACCCTCGAGATCAGTTTGTTTGCTCTTGCCATCACGCGCTCGCCTGGCAAGCTCACGGATATCTGCAGCAATAGCACCAACGCTCTTGGTGTCGGCATCTTTCACGACTGGGGCGAGCAATCCATCCTCAACAGCGACTGCAACACTCACATGTACGTGTGGATGCTGCACGACACCTGGCTGGCCATCGGACCCAAACGCATAACTGCTATTAAGCGACGGAAACTTCATCAAGGCTTTGGCAGCTGCTTTGATAACCATATCGTTCACCGAGACTTTGACATCAGAGGCGCCGCTCTCATTGATCTGCTTACGCAGGAGCATTGCCTCGGCCATGTCGATCTCCATTGTGACATAGATATGGGG
>JBCDFA010000329.1:0-9021 GCA_039178835.1 Chloroflexota bacterium | reverse complement strand
GAGAAATTGAGCACCGTGACTACATAGATAATCCAGGCATCACCTGGCTCTCGCACGAGCAGCAACGCTAGCACCACCACCGCACGCATCACATCAGTGACAATCAAAACCATCTTGCGTGGCAGTCGATCCACGATCACGCCTGACCATGGGCCAACAAGGGTTGCAGGGAGAAATTGAGCAACAAGCAATGCCCCAACCGCTTGCCCCGATCCGGTCAGATTGTACAGCAGTGCGTAGAGCGCAATGGAGTTAAACCAATCACCCAGTTGACTCACGATTTGTCCGTACCACAGGCGACGAAACGCTTTATTCTGACGCAGGAGTTCAAGATAGCCGACTGATTGTGTTGCCATAATTAACCTTTGTATGTTCAGTGCAATACGGAGATCGGCTCACAAGCGTAGCGCACACAAGAGACCCCAGGCGCTGCTTATTACACCTGGGATACCCACACATACTACGCTTTTCTGCTCACAATAGGTTTTATTATAATGGATACATAGAAGGAATACGCTGTCACAACGATCAGTCGCTCATAAGAAAATATCAGCCTGTAGACGCACGACAAACGTATATACTCACCCACTCCCTATCACACAAAAAAAGAGCGCTCAATTGAACACTCTTGTTTGCGATCAAATGTTGATTGTGCTTATTTTGCTAAGATAAAATTGGTGATGGTTCGTTGACTTGCTGGCCGTAGCCGATAGATATCGACAATCTCGGCGATGGCATTTGTAGCACTTCCCAAAAAAACCTCAGGTATTAAGACATGATAGCCTGTTCGCCCAAGATTGTTCTCAACCTGTGCAGTAAGTGATCCATCACTCGTTTTGCGAAAACGACGGATGAACTGGTCAATGCGCCGTAGGCTAAAAGCGATGATGCCACGCGATGCGGGGAGTCGCTCCTCATAACTTTGGACATATGGTCGTACATCCCTCAGTACAATGCCAAGTTGTCGTCTGCTTCCAATACTTAGAATACTGTTACGGTTGTAACTGATACCAACCAGTTCAATATTCTCCCAGGTGATAAACGATGATGAACTCCCCAGATTGAGGAGTAGTCCCTTGGAGTCAAAAACGATACCCGCCCGTCGATCAGTACCAAGCTGCCAGAAGGCAACACCGATGGCGAGTAAAAGAAGAGCTACTAAGCGCGTGCTAACGGTCAGGACAATAAATTTTGGATGATTGATGACGAAAAAATCACCATTCACAAAGTACCATGTACTGAGTATCCAGCAAACCAGTGCGACAGCGCGCAGGCGTGAGAAATTTGGAATAATACGCATACTACCCTCGACCTTCGGCCTTCCATTCGTTATAGCAAGTCGTTATTGCTGTTGTAAAACTGCTTTCTCCAATTGTAGAAGAAAACGAGTTTTGGCCACAATAGGAGGAGAGTACTAGCTCACAGAGACCCAATCTATTTGCCGATAGTCCGTAACACACGCGGCGGTAAAAGCCAGCTCAATGTTCCCATGTGTGCCTCAACCGCATAGAGATCAACACGGCCCAAACCGCCTTTTTTCATCACGACACTGCTGCCACCAGTGAGCGTCCCGATCAGGCTACTAAAATCTGGTTCATGGCCCACAATCATCACACGTTCCGCATCAGGGTAGCGTTGCAGTAACACGCGCAATTGGGCAACCCCGCACCCAAGCGCAAGTTCCTCGGCTTGGTGGACTGTCATGTGAAGGGTTTCGCCAACAATATCAGCCGTTTGTTGTGCACGTACCAGAGGACTTGTCAGAATAAGGTCCAGGTGAAGATCCAGCTTTTTGAGCCCACGTGCCTCCATATACATCTTCGTGATACCTTCCTCTGTGAGTGGGCGACCGGCATCTCCGCTGCCGTGTGGGGCAACATCCGCCGCTATACCATGCCGTAGAAGATAAAGCTCCATGTGTTTCTCCTATGCTATAATACTCCAATAATATATGCAGTTTTTGATCTGTTTCGGTGATATTATGACACAATCAGTGCCAGTTTTGGATTTTGGCTCACAAACAGCCCAATTAATTGTTCGTCGTATTCGCGAATTGGGTGTTTATAGTGAACTGCTACCACACGATGTCAGTGAAGATGAAGTGCATCGTCTCAATCCATGTGGGCTAATCCTCTCTGGAGGGCCATCCAGCGTGTACGATGAAGGAGCACCACAATTACCATCCTGGGTACGCGATACGGAGTTACCAGTACTTGGCATTTGCTACGGAATGCAACTCCAGAGCTATGCACTTGGTGGGCAGGTATTGTTAGCCGACGAGCGCGAGTATGGCCCTGCAACAATTGAACTGATTGAAGAAGGCTCTATTTTTGCTCATACGCCTCGTGAGCAGCCTGTCTGGATGAGCCACGGTGATCGAATCGAAGCACTCCCACCAGGATTCCGTCCGCTGGCACGGACACCAAATGCCCCCTTCGCTGCTGCTGGCAATGCCACACGTGGCTGGTATGGCATTCAGTTCCATCCTGAAGTCGTCCACACATGTTTTGGAAGCGATATCCTACGCAATTTTCTCTATGATGTCTGTGGATGTGCTGGTGATTGGAAAGCATCAAATATTGTCCAGGAGGCAGTTGAGCGGATAGGTGCACAGGTCGGCAATGGACAGGTTATCTGTGCACTCTCTGGCGGTGTCGACTCGGCAGTTGCGGCCCTGCTTATCCATCGTGCAGTAGGTGACCAGTTGACCTGTGTGTTCGTCGACAATGGTTTGTTGCGATTGGGTGAAGCTGAACAGGTAGTGGCAACATTCGAGGAACATTTTGGCATCAAGCTTATTGCGGTACCCGCTGCTGAAGAGTTTCTCTCTGCCTTGGATGGTGTTGCAGACCCAGAGCAGAAGCGTAAGATCATTGGCGAGAAATTCATACGGATCTTCGAGCGCGAGTCACAACGCCTGGGAGATGTGCAGTTTCTAGCCCAGGGAACGCTCTATCCCGATGTCATCGAGAGCCGCGCACCGGATCGTACCAAGGGCGTGACGATTAAAACCCATCACAATGTTGGTGGCTTACCCGATGATATGCAACTGACCCTGGTTGAACCACTGCGTTATCTCTTCAAAGATGAGGTGCGTACCACTGGATTAGAACTGGGCCTTCCCGAAGATTGGGTGTGGCGTCACCCTTTCCCCGGCCCAGGCCTCGCCGTACGGGTGCTTGGACCCGTGACCTGGGAACGGTTAGAAACGCTCCGACAGGCCGATGCCATCTTCATTGGTGAGTTACGCAACGCTGGTCTATACCGCGCAACGCAACAGGCTTTTGCGGTTTTGCTGCCAATCCAGAGCGTTGGTGTGATGGGCGATGGGCGAACCTATGCCGATGTGGTTGCACTAAGGGCCATTACCACAGAAGATTACATGACCGCAGATTGGGCACGCCTACCCGAAGATTTGCTTGCACGTGTGAGTAGTCGGATTGTCAATGAGGTACAGGGAGTCAATCGCGTGGTCTATGATATCTCCTCAAAACCTCCATCGACCATCGAGTGGGAGTAAAGGAGAAAGTAGATGTCAAACAAAGCATTGATACAGGCCAACACACAGTTTGCCTATGACATATTCCAGGTACTGTCGCAAGAAACATCACAGATCAATCGCTTTATTTCGCCATTAAGCATATCAATGGCTCTTGCAGTACTCTACAATGGTGCTGATGGTGACACACAGCGTGCGCTTGCTAAAACACTCCAGATCACTGGGATGTCACTAAACGAAGTCAATCAAACCTATAGCTCCTTACGCCACGAACTCGATGCCCTTGATTCGCAGATTCAACTGACCGTTGCCAATGCGCTGTGGACACGAGAGGGTATGACATTTGATCCCAACTTTCTCCAACAGTGTCAGCAACACTATCACGCCGAAGTCTCGCCAGTCGACTTCCATGACCCCGCAACGCTTACCCAGATCAATCGCTGGGTCTCCGACCAGACAAAGGGAAAGATTCCCACCATCCTTGATGAGATTCACCCACTTACTATGCTGATCCTGATCAATGCGATTTATTTCAAAGGGAGTTGGAGCAAAGCATTCAACCCAGAACATACTCGTGAACAGCCATTTTATCTTCTCGATGGCAACCAGAAGCCCTGCTCGATGATGTTCCAAAGTGGCTCATTTCGCTACTTCTCCGATAATGCTGTTGAAGCGATAGCCCTACCCTACGGCGACGAACGCGTGAGTATGTATATCTTTTTGCCAGCCGACAACACTAGCTTGGCAGCATTTGTCCGCACGCTCAACCCCATAAACTGGACCAACTGGATGCGCCGGTTTAATGTCAAGGAAGGAAGCATAGTACTGCCTCGCTTCAAGCTTGAGTATGAAGCCGATCTCAATGATGTATTAGCCACATTAGGCATGGGCATCGCGTTTGATGCACAAAAGGCCAACTTCAAGCGGATGGGGGTATTTCAAGAAAATCTGTTTGTGAGTCAGATTAAGCATAAAGCCTTTGTAGAAGTGAACGAAGAGGGGACCGAAGCAGCAGCAGTCACGGCAGGAGTCATGCGATTAACGAGCATGATGCCAGGCCCAGCACCATTTCGCATGATCGTTGATCGACCGTTTTTCTGTGCAATCGTTGATGATCAGACCGGCGCCATATTGTTTATGGGTGCCATAGTTGAACCAAAGTGATGCTATGACAGTAGTAACAGCTCCAGGTAAATTAATCCTTTGTGGTGAGCACGCAGTGGTGTATGGTCGTCCAGCAATTGCACTCCCACTCACACAGGTGTGTGCACAGATTGAAGTGGTGGATGCCCCGTCTGGTAGTGGGGTTATCTTTGATGCCCCCGATGTACAACGCCGGTGGACTCTCGCGGAAGAGCCAGACGATCCTGCTAGTGAATTGGTTGAACACCTGCTGAACCGTATCGGTGGGGAGTATAGTGTCAGGAATTTAGATTTACAGATCACCATCACCTCGGTCATACCAATTGCCGGAGGGCTCGGCAGTGGGGCCGCAGTCGCCACTGCCCTGCTACGAGCGGTTTCTACCCATCTTGCATACGACCTCTCGCGTGAGGAGGTGTCAAAACTGGTCTATGAAAGCGAGCAACGGTTTCATGGCACACCCAGTGGTATCGACAACACAGTCATTGCATACGAACAGCCAATCTGGTTCTGTCGTTCCTCAGACTACAACCCATGGCAAAATGTTGCACCATCCGTGAAACGCTCTACACATCCGACTATTGAACCTATCCTTATTGCCAAACCATTAACCCTGCTCATCGGCGACACTGGTATACGCAGTGAAACACGGCTGCCAGTTGACGAGGTGAAACAACGACGAGAGCGCCATGTGCTCCATTATGAGTCCCTATTTGATGCGGTTGGTGCCGTAACAAAATATATTCGGACTGCTCTGGCTGAGGGCGACCTGGCCGCATTAGGTCTGCTGTTGAATAATAATCACCTTTTATTGCAACAGATTGGAGTCTCTTCAACCGAACTCGATCAACTGGTTGATGCTGCTCTTGATGAAGGCGCTTTGGGTGCAAAACTCTCCGGGGCTGGCTGGGGCGGGGTGATGCTGGCACTCGTTGAAACACCCCAGGTGCAGCGTGTCGCTCAAGCACTTACGGAAGCCGGTGCCGTGAAAGTGCACAAGATACAGGTTGCACGCACCTCCACATCATGAGCGACCCACATCCCCGGGGCATTCCCCCAAAAGATGGCGTCGTTGATGGATGATGTTCCATGCCCCTGGGGTGTGGGTGGCAGACGAAGACACTCCCATCCATTTTCACCATACTCTGGAAACCAGTCGTTGGTACTGGCTGCATCATGCACTCCAAACCCTCACTCCCGACCATCCCTGGATTGACACATTGACTCCCTAATCCATTCTCTCGCTTTTCCGATCCGTGATAGTAGAATCGCACTTTCACTCTCTGTAATGAATAATTCCTTGTGTTTTGAGCAGCTATGGCAATCTGTTCATAGGATCGATAGCCAAGTGTTAGTGAGAATTCACCCCCTCCAACCGTTTACCTGAGTAGTAGTACTACTGATCAATCAAGTGGAAAACAAACACAAAATCTGTAAATCGCTTGAATATCAATAGGTTTTACAGGTGTGAGAAAGGAGTTACTGGTATGGCAAAACACGGTGCAACAACTCATCGCGGTATGAGCCACATCCCATGTTCACCATTTGCAAAAACGGGTGTCTTTGGTCGGATGTTTCCAACCCTCCCCGGCCACGATTTTGACAATGAGCTGTTGATTGCTCTGGGCAGAAATGGTGGGCCGATGGACGAGGGCGATGCAGGAGCAGAAGGTGACAGTCCTTCGATACCGGCAGGGTTTACCTTCCTTGGTCAGTTTATCGATCACGATATCACCTTTGATCCGACTTCAAGCCTTGAACGGCAGAACGATCCTGAGGCGATCCATAATTTTCGGACACCCTTGCTGGAGCTTGACAGTGTCTATGGATCAGGCCCAGAAGCGAGTCCTTTCCTCTATGCCAGACCCGAGCCTGGTCATCCCATTGCCAAGTTGCTGCTTGGGAGCAATGACGAGGGGCAGCCCAATGATCTGCCGCGCAACAGTGAAGGCGTCGCCCTGATTGGTGATCCGCGCAACGACGAGAACCTGATTATCTCACAATTGCACGTAGCTTTTTTGAAGTTCCACAACCAGGTTGTTGATTATATAAAAGACGTCACACCAGACGAGAATCTCTTCGAGGAAGCCCAGCGCATCGTCCGCTGGCACTACCAGTGGATCGTTGTCCACGAGTTTCTCCCGTTTATCGTAGGGCAGGATGTTGTCGACGATGTGCTGCAAAATGGGCGTCAATTCTATCGGTTCCAGGGTGAACCATTTATCCCCGTTGAGTTTGCCGTAGCCGCGTATCGCTTTGGCCATAGCCAGGTTCGCACCGGATATCGCATCAACGAGCAGGTAGCGGCCCGCTTGTTCCCCGACCTGAGCAGCGGATTTGAACCAGTTCCCGCCGAAAGAGTCGTTGATTGGCGCAACTTCTTCCAGATTACTGCTGATGGAAACCCACAGACCAGCCGTCGCATCGACTCGAAGATCGCATCGGTGCTACTCGACCTGCCCTTCATCCCCGATCCACGTCCTGAGCGCCGCTCACTGGCAGTACTAAACCTGTTGCGTGGAAATTCGTTTGCCCTGCCGTGGGGACAACGTGTTGCTAGCGCCATGGGTGTTCCTGTGCTGACCGATGAAGAGATTGGGCTGAGCGATCTGGGCTTCCCACCGGGACGCGCACCACTGTGGTTCTATATCCTGAAAGAAGCTGAAGTCCAGAACGAAGGCACACATTTAGGCGCGGTTGGCGGGCGTATTGTCGCAGAAGTGTTGCTGGGTCTGTTACAGGGCGATTTCAAATCGTATCTGTCTCACGATCCGCTGTGGAAGCCCTTCTTGCCCCGCACGGACCACGAGACGTTCACGATGGCCGATCTGCTTATCTTTGCTGGTGTCGCAAATCCCGTAATGCCACGTGTATACACGGTACAGCCAGGCGATACGCTCCGCAGTATTGCACAGAGCTTCTATGGCGATGAGTCGCGCTGGACAGAGATATTCGAGGCCAACCAGGACCAGATTAGCGATCCCGGTGTGATTTTTCCCGGCCAAATCTTGACTATTCCGCAGTAGCATGAATTGTCAGATCGGGTATTAAAATCTACACACCTCAAGACCCTAAAGGTTTTGTCATCAGAATTTAGTCAAAATATGAAATCTTGTATGAAACCTTTAGGGTCTGTTTCCTCGCAACTTCGTAAGTTCTAATGAATAAAGAAATTCTGTACAGTAGAGACCGTGTGGGGTACATGCCCACGGAAGACTCAGGGGATGGCTGGTGGGATTTAGAGCAGGGGTGGTGAGCAAGCTAAGATCTATAGGAATTCTTCCCATACCAAATAGCTCACAACAGATATCTCAGCCACTAGCCAGACCCAACCGCTCAGTATCAGCACGCAGCGCATTGATCACACCCTGAATGAGGTCTTCGAGTGGCATGCCCAACTCATCGGCACCACGCTGAATTTCGCTGCGGTCAACGGCGCGGGCAAAGGCTTTATCTTTGAACTTCTTCTTGACAGTTTTAACTTCGACTTCATCGAGGCTTTTGCTGGGACGCACCAGCGCTACCGCCACCACAAAACTGGAGAGTTCATCAACAGCGAAGAGTGTCTTCTCCATCAGGCTCTCACGTATTACGCCGCTGTAGTCCGCGTGGGACAGAATCGCACGACAGATTTCTTCACTCCAGCCATTCTCACGCAGATAGGCCACACCAACAAAAGGATGCCCGGTATCACTCAACTCTAAGTTAGGATGCTTTTCATAATCCATATCGTGCAGCAATCCCACGGCTTCCCAGAGGTCTGCATCGGCGTTCTGCTGCTGGGCAAAGTAGCGCATCGAGGCGGCAACCGCATAGCAATGCTTGCGAAGACTTTCCGATTCAACCCATTCCTCAAGAGCTGAGTGTGCTTTGGCTGTGTAACTCATAAGCCATCGGTCTCCTTTGTGTGTACCTGTGATTTTGTTTTCCAAAAAGTATTGCTAATCGCCACAACGAGAATAATCAATCCCACACTCCAAAAGAAAATAGTTGGGGAGTAAAACAGCGCCAGCAGCAGTATCATCACAGCCATGAAATAGTGTACAAAGAGTGACCAATGTTGCCTTTGTGTGTCCGCAAATAGATTAGTCACACCAGCACCAACGAGTATCAATGACATAAGCAACTGCAAAGGCATTCGTGTATCGCCCAATAGCCAATTAACAAGGATACTACTGCCAAACAGGAGCGACAAAATGTTTGTTATAAAAGTGACCTTCATCGTTTACTCTGTCATGTTGGTCTGCCTGTCTCTGATACGCCACGCATGGTACAACACCAACGACCCGGCAGTCGCGGCATTGAGCGACTCGATCTGGCCACGCATCGGCAACTTGACCAGATAGTCGCAGCGCTCACGAGTCAGGCGCGCCATGCCT
>JBCDFA010000328.1:0-9050 GCA_039178835.1 Chloroflexota bacterium | reverse complement strand
TGGCCACCGGAATGACTATTGGTGAGCTTAACACCTATTACCAGAATAAATATCAGGAAACACCAGACCTTGATGATTTCTTACAGATTCTCGAAGAGGCGGGATTTATTCTCCTATTGGAATCAAATCAAACAGTTGATACCCAGACCGTCAAAACCCTCTTTAACGATAACACATCAGCGCAAAAGCAAGCACAACAATTTCACTTTACACAATTTCCCGAATCACTGGCACAACGGCTCTACAGCAAATTCACATTGTATCTATCCCTAATTATTATTAGTATTGCGTGTATCGCTATCATCCTTGATCCATCAATCGTTCCTGGATGGCAATCGCTGGTATTCACGGAACATATAACCTTACTGAATTTTAGCTTAATGGTCATTGGCTTCATTGGGGTTTGTTTCCATGAGATGGCCCATCTGGTGGCAGCCCGATCCTTTGGAATTGGAACCCATCTTGGTATTGGTCATCGCATGTGGATACTCGTCGCAGAAGCTGACATGACCGGGGTATGGATTCTGCCACACAAGAAGCGTTATGTTCCTTTTCTAGCGGGACCATTACTTGATCTTACGATCACTTCATTACTTTTCATCCTTTTATTTGCAGTCAGTAGTGGATGGATTGCCCTCCCTTACACTGTTCTCCTGATCATACGAGCCGTTATCTTTGTCTATCTGCTAGGTTTGTTGTGGCAGTGTTACTTCTTTCTACGTACTGATTTCTACTATGTGATTGCCAATTATTTTCGTTGCAAAAATCTCATGGGAGACGCAATCAATCTGCTACAGAATACATTTGCAAAGGTATTTCCCTGGTTACGATCTTCAGATCAATCACACATTCCACCGAAAGAGCGACAAGCCATACAAATATATGCTTGGTTCTGGGTGATAGGACGGATTATTGTATTGCTGGTGTTTGTATTTGTAGTGGTACCCCTTCTCTATAACTACATCCTAATTATTGGACAGATTCTCCTCGCAGGCTATCAAGCCAATCCTTATGCATTCATCGATGCACTGCTCATTGGAACCATTGTCATCGGGTTCCAGGGTTTCGGTATTGTTCTCTGGATACGCAGCATATATCAATCATGGAGACAAACATATGTCCAAACATCCCAAACTTCCAACATCCCTTCCCTCGGGGAAAGCAATCATTCTGGAAGCTGAGAATGGCCAGAACCGTCGTACCCTCTTACAAAATTGGTTGCAGGAATACTCAACCAACCATACCAGTATCCATCTATTAGCCTGTGCTATGGAAGAGGACGGTCCGTGGAGTGGGTTAAAGACATTCCTTCGTGCGATCCTCCCCCAAATCACAACCGAGATGCCCTATGTTATCGAGCAACATGCCTATGAATTGGCGATGCTCTTTCCCGAAATGCGTGCTACCATAGAGGTACAAAATCCTACGTTAACCGATCTCAGCTCTGATACAGAACGCACTAGAAACTGGCCTGCTGATAGAGCATACCGTATCGTGCACGGCTTAATTGATCTGACTGACGTTTGGGCTAAACACAATGGAGGCAAGAAGCTCCTTATTGCGTGCGATGATTTCCAACGAGCCGGAACATTAGTACGTCTTTTCTTTGTTGAATTACTGCGTCGACGCGGTGACCAGCATCATATTACACTCATTGTTGCAACGGATAGCTCACATAGTGAAAAAGTACAACAGCAGTTTGAAGCAAGCAGGATCGCGCAAACAATCACTATAACCCTTCCCGTTGATGCTCCCCAGAGTATCTGTCCTATACAAATGCGTCAATCTGCTGAGGAATTGATCCAACAGGTTGGCAATGATGCCATCAAACGTGAAGAACATCTCGCCAAGATAATACGATACTGGATGTCAAGTGATACACCGCAAAAGGCCTTACCATACCAAATGGTAGCACTAGGTACATATAACACACAGGGATTGTATGAAGATGCTGTTAGTTATGGCGAAACCGCTAGATCCCAAATCAGCGACTCGCATCCAGACAACAATGAAAAATTAATGTACATATTACTGAAGCTATGTACGAGTTATCTTGGTCTCCGGCAAGCAGATAAGGCCTTTGATATCATAACACAAGGCTTACAAACAGCTACTGAGGCGAGACACCTAGTACCCTTTTGTTATCAGATGGCGATGCTACAGGCACGCTACTTGCCAGAACGTAATCTGACAAAAGCTGAGGCATATCTTGAACGTGCACTAGACATTATTAGAGAAGCAGATTTACCAGCACACGAAAAATTCTTTCAAACAGCGTTTCACCGCAATGGCATTGCCCTCATCAGATATTTCCAGAAGAGCTATGATGAGGCCATTGCCATATGTAGAACGTGCATTGAGCAACTCGATCGTTATCTTGCACCAGATGAACATCAACTCCATCGCTCAGTTCTCATTTACAATATAGCTCAGGTATACAACTCAATGGAACGGTATGACGAAGCCATTCACTATTATAGTGCCACAATGGAGATGGACCCCAATTATTCTGAATACTATAATGAACGGGGAAACATCTATTTGCAGATGGCACAGTACGAACTCGCCATTGCCGATTACACTAAAGCTATCGCATTGAGCCCTCCCTACGCTGAAGTCTGGACCAATCTTGGTCAGTGTTATCGATTAATGGGGAAAATGGAAGATGCGGTTAGCGCCTATTCACGGGCACTTGATCTTGAACCAAAACAGAGGTTGGCGCTCCTTGGGCGGGCTGAGGCACACGATGCCTTACAACAAGACGAGGACGCACGGCACGATTATGACACCCTGTTGACCATTGATCCAACACATGTGCAAGCTTTACTACGGAAAGCAGTCGATGCGTATGAAGAAGGGGATTTCCCCCTAACATTGGAGACATTGAATACGGCCCTTACGCACCACACTGATATTACGGAGTTATATTGGAATCGTGCAATTGTCCTCAAAGAGATGGGGCGATTTGCTGAAGCCATCAGTGATGTAGAAGCCTATTTGAATGGACCAATTGATGATGCTGATCGTGTAGAGGCAGAAGCAGAACTCGCTGCTTTACGAGAACGCACTCTACCCTCAATGGAGTTACAAGCTCAATAAACAGCCTTATGCAGATGAAGGGAGGCAGAATGTCAACACATATCGTAGCAATAAATGGAAGCCTTCGTGCTCACTCTCGAACTGAACATGTTGCAAAAACAGCACTACGTGGTGCGATGCAGCCTGGCATTACTACCGAACTCATCAATTTGTACAAGCTCAACTTGCCAGTTTTTGACAATCGTGTAAACACAGAAAGCTATCCACCTGGTGTTCAGCACTTTCTGGGACAGATGCGTGATGCATCAGGATTCATTTTTGTCACGCCTGTCTACCACGGAACTATGAGTGGTGCCTTTAAGAATGCTCTCGATTTTCTCTACCTAGTTGATCCTGAAGTGTATCAAGGCAAGGTCGTAGGTCTGGTCAGCGTTGCAGGGGGCGCAATGAGTGTTAACACCATTAACACGCTTGACTACATTGCACGTGCATTACACCTCTGGCGCACACCCACAACCGTTGCCGTCTCTGGTGATGCCATTACCTCTGATGGAGAATTGTGTAATCCTGATATCATAAGACGTCTACAAAATGTAGGAAGAGAGGTAAGCCAGGCTGCACAGCTTCTACTTGACACAGCAATCTCAAACCATCGATAATGCGGTAGAAGGGGTTCTAAGAGGGTGGTTGTAAATATGTTATGGCAATGAAATAATGCTAGAACATCAGATGCATACTCAACACACGCTTCTGGCAAGACCAGGGCGTGTGTTTGACTGTGTTTGCTCAAGTCTCTGGTAGAATAGAAATATGTCCCCATGAATGTTTTAGTCAGATATGATGTTATCGAGTAGAAAGGAATGTCGTATGGAACTTAGTACACGTAATCAAATTCCCGGAACAGTAAAAGACATCAAGATGGATAGCGTGATGGCGCAGGTTGTGGTCGAGATCGATCAGGGCACAGAGATGGTATCAGTCATTACTGCTGACTCCGCACAACGGTTGAATCTTGTGGTTGGCAAGAAAGTTATGGTGATGGTGAAGGCTACCGATGTATCTGTCGCAGCCGAGTAGTCTTTGACGCCACACTGGACTGCACACATGATAGTCACGTAGTCTTCCGGCCATATCAGTGGTCACTATAGATGATGTCCAAATGACACCATTGACAGTACATACTAACGATGATAAAGTTAGTGTGTACTTTCTATCTATAGTGAAAGGAACCGTCATGCGTGTCATTGGAGTTGGCCTAGGTCGCACAGGAACCACCTCTATTCAGAGAGCGCTCGAACATTTGGGATATCATACCTACAACTTCGAGGCGGTCATGCAGCACCAACACTTTGATGCATGGCGTGACATAGTTCAAGAGCAAACACCAGACTGGGATGCTATCTTCGGAGGATACGACGCAAGCATCAGTTGGCCGGCCTGCTTTTTCTATCAGGAACTACACATCGCATATCCTGACGCTCAATTTATTCTGACGACACGTGAGCCTGAACGCTGGGCCGCCAGCGTCAAACGAGTTCTCCCGCACATGGCAAAACTACAGGCGTTTCGTTTCATCCCACGTGTACAAGCCATGGTCAACCTGATGAATGCTATGTTGATCCCAAAGTTTGGTAGCTTCGACCCAGATACGTCTCGCCTTATCAGCCTGATAGAAGAACATAATCGTGCTGTACGGTCATATATTCCCTCCCCAAAGCTGCTTATCTATGAAGTAAAAGATGGTTGGGAGCCACTCTGCGCGTTTCTTGATTGCCCTATTCCTTCAACAGATTTCCCTTATGAAAATCAAGGCGACGGTTTTGTGAAGCAGATGCTGGAGCGCTTCACGCGGAGTGATGCATCCAATAGATAATAAATAAGCACGAAATGTAGTGCAATGGGCATGACTCATTATATGGCATAGAGCAGAGTATGGTATGACAGATGAAGTGGCCGTTGCACCAACGATTGTCAAATGGCAGCATTGGTGCAACGAAATATCTATAGTGAAACCCGTTTATTGAAATTGCTCTACCTGGTCGAGGAGTTCACCAAAAGTGTTCATCGCCGCTTGGATAGGCTCAGGTGTTGTCATATCGACTCCGGCATCACGAAGCAGATCAATGGAAGACTTGGATGACCCACTCTGTAAGAACGTGAGATAGCGCTCGACCGCTGGTTGTCCCTCATTGATAATCTGTTTGCTCAGTGCAAGTGCCGCCGAGAGGCCGGTCGCATATTGGTACACATAAAAATTGTAGTAGAAGTGCGGGATACGCGCCCACTCCAGTGCAATCTCATCATCCAACACAACCTCTGGTCCATGATAGCGCCCCACCAGGTCATAATAACGTTTGCTCAATGTGTCAGCAGTCAATGGCACCCCTGCCTCAACTTGGGTGTGCATGTCGAGTTCAAACTCAGCGAACATCGTCTGACGGAAGATGGTGGTGCGGATGTCTTCGAGTTGTTGTACAATCAGCCGTTTGCGGAGCGCCTCATCATCACGATTGTTGATGAGATAGTGAACCAGTAATGCCTCATTTAATGTAGAGGCGACTTCGGCGACAAAGATCGTGTAATTCCCATACACAAAAGGCTGTGTACGCCAGGTAAAGTATGAATGCATCGAATGACCCAACTCATGGGCCAAGACAAACATATCGGTGATGCGATCCTGATAATTCATCAGAATAAACGGTGCGGTTGTGTATGAGCCACCGCTGTAGGCACCACTGCGTTTTCCGACATTCTCATACACATCAATCCAACGGCTGGTGAACGATCGCTCTAGTGCTTCCGCATAGTCTGGGCCAAGCGGTGCCAACGCACTCTTGATAATTTCTGTGGCTTCAGGATATGGTGTCAAGACATCTGCTTCAGCAATATTTGGCACATAGAGGTCATACATCCGCAACTCATTCAATCCCATAAGCCGCTTGCGTAAGCCCATATAGCGATGGAGTAGCGGCAGATTGTTGTGGATAGTTGTAATCAGATTGTGATAGACATCAACCGGAATCTCATGTGGCTTCAGGGCTGCTTCCAACGCAGATTGATAGCTGCGTACCCGCGCATTGATCGCATGGCTACGCACTTCTGCGGCAAGAATCGTCCCAAGCGTGTTCTGGACATTACCAACGGTTTGATACATACCCTTGAAAGCATCGTGTCGAACACGCCGATCTTTACTCTCCATCAGGCGCCCGTAGCGTGCATGGGAAAGTTGTAGCAGACGATCCTCTTCATCTTTAATGGATGGAAAACGGAGATCGGCATTGGTCAGAACATCATAGATCTCATTTGGCGCACGGGTGATGTCACTAAACTCAGCCAATATATTTTCGACTTCCGCAGAGCGAATATGTTCGCGCTTTTCGATAAGCTGTTGAAGCGCATACCCATAGATATGGAGCCCCTCGTTTTCTTGCAGCCATTGCGTAATAGTGCCATTGGGAATGGTTAAAATTTCTGGCTCTATAAATGAGAGAGCGGTACTTGCCCGCGCCACGACAGAACCAGCGCGTTCCTCCAGGGCTTGCCCCACAGGATCAGAACTATCAGAGTCTTTACGATGGCCTGCGTAACGATATATCTGATACAACTGGATAAACACATCGTCCTGGATTTGGAGAATATTCAATAAGGATTGAGCACTCTGACCAAGTGTACCCTGTAACGCGGTGATGTCAGGTAGTCGTTGTTCAAGTTGTATCACAGCCTCTTCCCACGCCGCATCACTAGCATAGATAAGGGTTAAGTCCCATGTGTACTCTACAGGAACCTCATCACGGCGGGGCACACGGTGAGAATCGATTGTCATGAACATCCTCCAGATATCATTGATTTTATGGTGAGTATGGTGTACCAGCAATGCCAGCAAGATAACGTGAGAAGCATCCCAACACGCATCTCAAGAAACACAAAGCAGCACCCCTTCTGTAAGTGTCGATTGTACCACATCCTCTTACGCTATGATGGTCCATTGATTAGAACATATCTATGTTCCTTACAAAATGACACATTACTTATCTTGACACGTTGCGGTATATACATGCATCCCACTTCACGGGCTACGCGTACTCTCTAACAACGAGAAAAAATATGATATTGATCTTGGTTACAGTTCTACACGTATATAGTTATGGTTTTTGGGGGTCGTAAATGAGTACCGAAACAGATGAACGACGAACATTTGTTGAATCTATTATGAATCGTCTACGCCAACACTATGCTGAACGCACACCCCTTCCCAATAAAGAGGATGAGACGTTATCACTCCAGATGTTGCAGCGATTGTATCGTTATGTTATGAGCGAGGGATACGGCGAATAGCTGGCAGCATGTCGCTTTTCTTTTCACCAATATGTGCGATGCGGCTGATACATTGTTCAACAAAGCCGCATCTTTAGTAATCCTCTTTTCCACCAAATGCTCTGCTGCACTCCGAAAACGTGTGTAGATGTGTCATTGACTACTGTCATCAGTATCGATACAGACAAATCAATAGCGCGATACTTGTTAGAATTTGCACAATTTCTGGTTTGTTTGTAAAATAAACAAACTATGGAAGAACGTCAATCCTTTACGCGGCTCCCACAAACCTGGGTAATTTATATCGCCATAGCAGCATTCTCTTATTTAATAAATTCACTCAGTGGGTTGTTGCCACGTTTGGGCACTGAGCTTAATCTCTCATATGTGCAAACGAGCCTCCACTCCAGCGCATTTGGTTTTGGTCTGCTGATTGTTGGACTTGTCGGTGGTCTATTAAAGCATTTTGGCAATCGGCAACTCTTCAGTGTCAGCATCTTAGGCATGGCTATAGGATGTGCATTGATTAGCATCAGCACGCATCCAACCAACTCGTTGTTTGCACTGCTGATGATGAGTGTATGTGGCGCACTGTTACCACTCCTTGTGCCAGTAGCACTCCGCTCATTACATCCTCGCCATGATCTCACGGCCATTACCGAAGCGAATACCCTTGCCAGCGCAATGGCGGTGATTGCACCACTCTCGTTTGCTATTGGCTTAGACTGGCGCACTGTGTACGTGTTGGTTGCTGGTATCATGGTGCTTATCTTGTGGCCAGTTCGTCAGATCCACGCCACATCATTTTCAGAACAACCCATAGCCACAACCAGTCCTCGCACAAACACACGATTCTGGCAATATTGGATCATGCTGTTTCTGGCTATATCGCTAGAGTTCAGCACCCTGTATTGGGGCGTAGCGTACCTTTCACAAGTACATACGCTGACAACGGCTACAGCTACACAGTGGATCGCATTGGTCTTGGTCGGTATGTTTATAGGTCGGTTCCTTGGCAGCCGTCTATCCATGCGACTTTCAGCCGAAAGCCTCATTCTTCTATCCATATGTGTGCTAGCTATCGGCCTGTATGGTTTGCTACAAACCAGTTGGACACAGATGGCTCTCTTGATCATTGGCTTGGGAATTGCCAATCTCTATCCCTCTGTCATCACACTGGCAATGGCCAACCATCAAAGTGCAGCACAAGCAGGGGTTCGCGCAGTCTTGGCTCTTGGATGTGCTATAGTGCTACTGCCCCTATCCCTTGGATGGCTGGCAGACATCGTCGGTCTTAGATATGCTTTCAATACAACCCTTACATTATTGCTCACCACATTTAGCCTGGTCTTTCTCTTCATTCAATGGCGTAGAAGCGCAGCAACCGAATAAGTGACCCTGTGCTGCGCTGTTCATTAACAACACGTTGTGCCAAAGTTCAGAAGCTCTACAGAGAAGATAGTGATCGTATCGACGTATCAGACTCAATAAGAAGATACTATAACGTTATAGCCAAATGATGATAGTATAATTCAATGATGGAACAACAACCGACAAGCACACAAAAAGTCGACCACAGCGTTATGAAGCGACTGAATCGCTCTCTTATTTTAAGTCGCCTACGGAGGGAGTCGAATCAGACCAGGGCATCGCTTGCAGCTACAACAGGAATGACACGTGCCACTGTCTCACAGTTG
>JBCDFA010000327.1:0-9114 GCA_039178835.1 Chloroflexota bacterium | reverse complement strand
TGGCAGGCATCATTATAGTTGCATGTCTTATTAGTTCAGCATATGCAATACGAAACGCTGGAACTTATATGTTAGCGGTATAGGGTAATGGAAATCACGATTTGACAGGCACCAGTTGGATGCTGCAGAGCTATGGAGAGCCAGATAATCTACAATCACCAAATACTTCTACACCAACACTAGAATTTAGAACAACAACAAAAGAGGATTCTAAATCCATTTTCGAGCAGGTTAACTCCATTTTCAGAGATCGTACGTCAATAGTACCTAGAGATACTAATATAAGCGGAAACGCCGGGTGTAATCGCATCTATGGTAATTTTAAAGCACTTGATTCGCAGTTCGATATTACCGTGTACGGCATATCGCAGATCAGTTGTACTTGGAGAGAAAAAGACGGCACCATAATGAACCCAACATTACCCGAGATGACGTATGTAGAGCTACTGAACAAGGTACAAACGTACACACGAGATGGTGAGACGCTAACCTTGACTACCCCCAATGAAGTATTAGTGTTTCAGCGTATCAACTGAGATCACTGGAGGAATGGCACTTAGCGACAGCACGCAAAAACCAAACGCAGCCATCGCAGAAGTGCGCTTATACTCTCTGATCGATCTTCAAATACTGTACTAAGGGGAGTTATTGACTATCGCTTCTTCGCGAGGGCTTCCTCTGCTTCCGCAATATTATCTGCCATCATGTCCGCATCTTCACCATGTTCTAGCGCCTGCTTATAGAACTGAATCGCTTTTTCGTAATCGCCTAAAAAGAAGTGGGCGACACCAATTTGTGACTCGCACGTAGCCCGCTCTTCGGGATGATCCTCAGCAATTTTTTCGTACGCTTGGATACACAACTCATACTGCTGCGATGTCATCAAACGGGCGGCGTAATTAATTTTTGTATGAACATCATTTGTAGAGGTTAATACAGACTGAAGTTGCTCTTGCAGAGCAGATGCCTCTTCAGGTGACAGCCCCTTCCCAGGCGTCTCACTGACAAATCCATAAGCGGCCTGTTCTGTCTTAGACTTACCAAAAAGGTTCTTCAGGAAATTCACTTGTGTTCTCTCTTTCGTTCACTACACCTAAAGAAGTAGGCGAATTCTTACGTGAATTCACACTACTTATTCACCGCCCTCAATATCACGAACAGCTTCCTCAGCATTTTTCCCTGCATAAGATATCGCCATAAAACCTGGAAAATAGCGATCCATCGTACTCACACTTGCACCCACCATGTTGTTAATCATCGAATGTACTAGCGTACCACCTTCCATATCTACCGATACTTTATAGCGGACTTCGCCATCGCTCATATCCATTTCAAAGTTACCGATTCGCAAACCATAATTGGCACGAGTAATATATTCAGCCACCTTCACACGATGTTCTTCAGGTACGTTTTGCGGCATCATCGTATACACAACCACTATTTCCATATCCTCATTGGTTTGAAAATACATACGATAGGCACTGTTTTTCCCTTTTATTCCAGATTGAATAACGGTTCGATCTGAAAGGCGCTCAAACGTCCAGCCGCCATCATCATGCAGATATTGTTCAACAATTTGAATAAGTGTATCCATAAAATACTCCTTGTTATATTAATTGCTTATTCACCCTGATTATCTTCGTTCTTCTTCGCAAGTGCTTCCTCGGCTTCCGCAATGTTATCTGCCATCATAGCGGCATCTGCCCCATGTTCAAGGGCCTGCTTATAGAACTGAATCGCCTTCTCGTATTCGCCCAAAAAGTAATAGGCGACTCCGATCTGACTTTCACATATATTCTGTTTGTCAGGGTACTTCTCGGCAATCTGTTCATAGGCTTGGATAGATTGCTCATATTGCTGCGATGTCATCAAACGTGCCGCACGATTGATTTGTTCATCAACATCATCAGTAGCTTCTGTATGAGCCAATAACCCCTCCTGAATATGGGCTGCCTCATCCATTGAGACACCGTTCGAAATCCCATTTGTTGATATATCACCCACCATAGTGTAAGTAGTAAACGTATCATTAGGCTGATCGACGGCGGGGTCTGAGCTATCAGAACTGTCTCGCTCTTCTGCTTTGTTGATCGCCTCTTCAGAACTTTTCCCGCCGTAACATACCATCATAAAGCCCTGAAAATAACGATCCATCGTATTCATCCCGGCAAGTACCATATTGTCAATCATGGTGTTGCTGAGGATGCCACCTTCCACATCCACTGACACTTTATAGCGAATCTCCCCATCACGCATATCAAACTCAAAGTTCCCAATTCTGAGACCATAGTTCGCTCGCGCAACATACTCAGCAATCTTCAATCGATGGTCTTCGGGGATCCGCTGTGGCATCATGGTATAGATCAAGAGAATCTCGGCCTCTTCATCAGTGCGAAAATACAAATTGTACATACTATGCTTTCCGCGCACTCCCGATCTGATAGCTGTCTTATCAGCGACATGCTTAAACGACCACTCCATGTCATTGAGGAGGTATTGTTCAACGATACGAATAAGTTTATCCATGATACTCTCCTGTTTAGAAATCTGTTGATCTGTTTGCATCTTTGGATTGTTACTACCTGTATAAATATATCAGAAGTAGCCTACAATCAAAAATCAATCTGTATACATTCAATAGATTTCATTATAATTCTACTATGCCACAGCGACAACTAACGTCACAAGACTCTGAGCAGAGATGAACATAAATACATATATTGCAGATATCTGAAATGTTGTTTCTTAGGAGGCTTTTCTTTCATTGTAGCAATACAATCATGCCATCAGAAATAAAACTGTGATGTTCATCACACTATGTGCCAGATAGTATGCAAAAAGATGTAACAGAAACAGCAGACAGAACTCATACTGTGGGGCATTCTGATCCGTATAGATCAGCATTAGCTGGACAGCATTTCTCTAAGACGTTCTTTTTCAGCAATAGCAGAACCACGATCATAGGTATGCGCTAGAGCTTGTATGGCCTGATCAGCCTTTGCCTGTACTTCCTCTCGTTGACCACGCGCCCAGGCAACCGCCGCTTCAGCACGTAAGCGAGTAGATTGCTCCAGAAAAGGGCTGTCCACAATTGTGTGTAGCCACACTTCGGCAGCATCAGCATCACGACGAAAGCGAGCCTCAAAAAAGGCACTTTCGGCTGCAATACTTGATTGGATGGCCGGTGGCAAACGATACCAACTACAAATCAGTGACGATAAATAGGTATGGGCTTTGGGAATATCGTTTGTATCAACTGCGTGAGCATACGCCAGAAAATATGTCAGTATATTTGGCGTATGCTCAGCATCATCAAACAAGATTGTAAGCAACTGGCGATCCCAGTCACGTGGGCGGGTGCCAGCAGTAGACAATGACATTATCGCCAGCGTTGCTGCTTCTTGTTGGCCTTTGACACCACCACGGAGCAGGTTTAAGAGACGACGGCCATCAGTTGCAAACCCAAATGTTTGCCTTGGTATAAGTGTTATCACACCAGCTATCAGTGAGAGTGCTGCTAGAGATACTAAAAACCCTTGGAATACACTAAAAGCCAGAGAGTCTGTGGTTGAACCAATCAATATATCGATAAGATAGGAAACACCAAATATTAGAATAGCTCCCACGAGACTAAAAAGTGAGCCGCCTCCAATAAGCAGGACCATGCGTCGCTGGATGTGATCGGAAGAAACGGGAATCATAACCACAAAACCAGAGAGTAATGTCACGTTACGTTTGAAATCAACAGCAATGCAATTTTCTTTCTGTTGAATACGCAAGGGCCCAATCATACACATCCAAAACCTCATCCCGCTCAACCATCCACCAACAACATGACCAAACTCATGCATTATGATGGCAACAAACCACGCAAGAACGAGAGAGGGCAACCATAAAAGTATTTGTAAGGGGGTAAACTCAAAGGTAATATCTGGGCCGAATAAGGCTAATATCACACCTAAGATCATGCCAAAAATAAGACATAAAAACCAGATGAGATACATATGTTTAGGTTTGGGTTTAGCAAGAGGTTTAGGAATTTCATCAAGGGTTGGCAAAGGCGACAACATAGTATAGTACTTCCTTCTTTACATCACTTCTATACACAACAATCCAACAGGTGTCTTTGTCTTCCTTCTCACAAATAGAAAGTGATTCTCAAACACATACGTATAGTAACATTGAACATATTTTCTGGGATGGACTATAGATGGGCATAGCTCAATATGCTCACAAAAGAAAGGCATTTACAATTGAGAGCCAACCCAGCCAGAAATCTCCATAAGTCCCATTAACCCTGGGCCATGCACCAATAACGCTATCGGAACAAGCAGCGCAACAACTTGCCTACTAACCCATTGCTGATGTATAGCTCTGTTAAAAAGATAGACAGAGAATGGCAAATTCAACACCAAAGCCGTAATCAATCCAGAGAAATAACTATTCAACAATAAAGCAATGGCTACATGCGAAAGCACATTGATAAGCATAACCATCTGGAATCCAAGTAGTATAAGGAGGAGGATGCCGATTCGATATCGCCAATAGATCAACATTAGTAAGGAAGGCAGGATTGTCACAACCAGCACCGCTATAAGAAATTGTTGATAGGTGATGATGGGGATGAAACCATGGAATTGTTCTGGAATACGAATGACCAGTTTGCTCAGCGCCACTCGCATCAAGAGCGACTCTTCGAGGTTATGAATGGTAACCAGAATCGGAATAAACCAGAGAACGGTCGTTGCCCTATCTTTCACGCTTTTACTCCATACCACTTGGCATCATTTGAGATCACTTTCGAGCAATACCAACTGTGTTTTCTCGATCCAACAAAAATGGCATGATGGTGCTGGACATATCATTCAATGCATGTCCTCCATCACAAACGAGTTTGACCAACAGCGTTGGGACAAATTCGCGCAAACGCTCTGCGATTTTTTCTGAGTTTCGTAACGCATCTTTTGTCCCACCAATAAAGAGCGTTGGCATAGTCAATTGAGGCAGCTAACATACCTGCTACACCTCAACAGATACTTCGTTATTGTTCCAAAATACGTTCATCGGGAATGACTGACCGTGACCTGGATATACAGTGTTAATTGCCAAATCCTTCAATGTTTCCACGCTAGCACGAGCTGCCGCCGGATCATCGATAATTGTCCAAACATCTGGCTTGTCTGTGTTGGCCAGTAGATCACCACAAAAGAGATCGCCATCTTGTGTTAGAAGACCGATAGAACCTTTGGAATGGCCAGGAAGCTCCACAACTTGAGCATCAAACCCATATGCAGCAAGAGTATCGCCCTCTTCGAGAAAGAAGTCAGATTTAAATTGATCTGACTTGGGCAATTTGAAAAGTAACCCCATTATGGCCCTAACAAGAAAAGGTGGGGTTTTCCGATTCCAAAACATATTGCCCTGCTCAACCATACCATTATCAGCTTTGTGCATTGCTATTTTTGCACCGAATGTTTTACGCAGGTACGCGGCATTGCCACAATGATCAAAGTCACCATGGGTCAACACGATGAGTTTGAGATCACCACGTCTACAACCTGCCTTAATCAACTCTTTTTCAATGGTCTTTCGTTTACCAGTTGTTGCTGTGTCAATCAGGATAAAACCATTATTAGTTTCGACGAGATAGCAGTTGACGGTCATCCTGAAAATGAATTGTGTCGTAATAGTTTTAATGGTCAGAGTCATTATGATTTCCTTGTTGTATAAGGCGATAAAGCATCAAGATTAGCAGCCCTACAAAAACCACCGACCAGACCCAAACCAGATCGCCTGGCCCACCTCTGCCACTACAGCGCACTGTGCGTCGAATCCGCAACAACCGATAGGCAGTTGTAGCGGCATTGAGTTCATCATCACTCATCGTATGTGGATTGATCCCTGCCATATAAGCAGCAAACCCACTATCTTTGAGAACCGCACGCATAATTGCGATATGTTGCTCACTGCCAGTCACATCCGTTACCTCGGCTTGCCACCAGCCATCCGGCAACCACACCTCAACGTGTGGGTTTGCCACAGCGTTTTTGTACCAGTGAGAGACATGGCCAAAACCAGCTGTAACATAAATATCGCCATTGATTTCAGCATAGTTGATTGGTGTGCGCCGCTGTAAGCCAGATTTACGGCCTGTGTGAATTAACATCATGAAACGGCCTGTTCCATGCGGCCAGAAACTCATATACGGTCCAATTCCCAAACGCCAATTCAATAGGACTATGCGATTAACATATTTGAATGCTCGTCGTATGACTTGCTGTATATTCTCTGACATGGTAGACATACAGTACCTCCTTGTATGACTCTCTGTAAACAACAATGTTTAGACGCAGACACCTAAAAACGCATGTCTTGCGACAGCTACATATATTACGAATAGACAACGCAAAACACCTTCACCACTGAAGAGGTGTCTGTGTTCTATCATATGCCAGAAGAAGATTTCTTGGGGAGAAGAGATCACTACAGGGCGGAACAAGCTCATCACATAATCACCAACAGAACCCATCTATTCACACATCTTCATATCACCTAACCACTATTGTTCATAACCGCAGTGCCGCCGCAGTATCACCGCTATGGTGCCGCAGTGTGCCTCTGCTATGCTTGAAAACAAGATACGACATAGCATTACTAAGGAGCTTACACAATGAACATGCCTATACACTTCAACAATGACTGCCCTGTGCACGGACCTTACTGTGGAAACGATTGTAATCGCTGTAAGTAGAAATATTATCTATCAGATCAGTCGATAAACTGTTCACACCAGCTGTATAGTCGACCATCTCGCACAAACAACATAACAATAAATAATCTTCAGGAGCACTTCCATGATATACCTGTTTACCGATACAAGTGATGACTGCCCACTCCATGGTCCGTGTATTGATGAGTGCGATAAATGTGATGACGATGATGATTATGATGATGACTGGTAATTCAATTTGATAGCGAAACATCCAGGGATGACTACTCACCAACTTCTCGTTCTATCAGTGGTAGCGGCTTGGACGATCTCAGCCAGACCAAGCGAATCGTTAAGGCATACATCTGAACATCCTCCTGTTCCATGAGATGTACTTGACACGCTTCAAGACCAATGTAATCCAATATTTGGTCGAAGAGTTGCTGGCGTAATAACTGTTTGTTTGTGTGGATTATGGTGTGGGGAGTATTGGAGGGCCAAGTCGTGCAGGCATGGAACAATGTGCGTTTCGTAGTAGCATAGGTCATCAGGGACACCTCCAGTGGTTCGTAACATGGAACCGATGCAGCAAGATTACGGAAAATGATTATGTAACATACCGTTCTACCTGCTCAAACGATACGGGGCCACACCCACAATAACAACGTGCTATACAAAAATGCTTTTTCTACTACTAAGCAGTGTTGGCACCCTACTCTCTATCATCTGTCATATATCAGCACTGCATTCCTCACCAATTATTCACCCCAATCCCTCACTATAGTTAAAACATGGCTATAGAATAACGTATAGTCAGCATGTTACAATAAAAATATCTGTCGACCAGATTAAGATAACTCATCACAATATCGATATCGAGATAATCAGGACAGCGGAAATGTCTACGTTTCTTGTCGTCATGCTTATAGTTGCATCAGGGAGTGCCACTTGGGGAGCCGTCATCAGTGGAAGGCGCACTGATGCACCCGGCAGGCTGCCCTTTATGTGGCTCATGCTTGGCATTGCCCACTGGTGTCTCCTGAGCGCATTACACACAATCACCATTGATATAGATACACGCATTCTCTGGGCAAAAATTCAATATTTTGGAATTGCTACTGTTCCACTGTTGTGGTTCCTCTTTGCACTTGAGTATGCACGCCGAAGGGTGATGCCGGGGTATCAACTGATATTGTTGTGGATTATTCCGCTAACTACCATTGTGATGGCATGGACGAACGACTGGCATGGGTGGTTGTGGAGTGCCATTACACCAGCCTCTGATGAACCAGGGGCACGACTCATTTATCAGTATGGTCCCTGGTTTTGGTTCACCGTCGTGTTCAACTATCTACTTTTGCTCCAGGGAACTATTCTTTTCCTACGTACACTGTATCGCCGTCCACTCCCGCTGCGACGACAATCCATTGCAGCGGTCATAGGTGCGATTATTCCGTGGGGCGGGAATGTCCTTTATCTGACTGGTGCAATTCCCATTCCTGGTCTTGATATTACACCGCTCGCCTTTGCAACATCAGGATTGCTCTGTGCGTGGGGAATCTTTCGCTATCGATTGTTTGATCTGGTGCCAATCGCCCGTGAGATGGTGCTTGAACATATACACGATGCAGTGTTCGTGCTTGATCAACGGCAACGTGTCATGGATGCTAATCCAGCCACTATCCAACTCATCGGACAGCCGATGGAGAGTCTCGTCGGCAAGACACTCAATGAACTTATACCGGGACAACCGGAGATACTCGCAGCTATTCGGGTAAACCATAAAGCCACAACTGAGGTCAGGTTTGTGCAGCAAGAACCTCACGACTTTGAGCTACATAGCACACCGATTCGTGATAGCAATGGGCGCTTCCATGGGCAACTCATTGTCCTGCACGACATTACTGCACAAAAGCAAGTCACAGCAGCACTTGAACAAGCTAAGCAACATGCCGAACATGCAAGCGCTGCGAAGAGTACGTTCCTCTCAACGATGACCCACGAGTTGCGAACACCGCTCACGACGATTCTAGGGTATTGTGATCTCATGCGACTCAATGTAGATCAGCCTGATCCAGCAAGGCTGAGTCACGATATTGATCAGGTGCAAGCAGCAGGAGACCATCTGCTCACATTGATCAGTAGCATTTTAGACTTCTCCAAACTTGAGGCAGGGAGCATGCCACTCTATCTTGAAACTTTTGATATTCGCACTATGATTGTGGACACACATCAGGTGGTACAGCCCCTCATTGAACGGAATGCAAACCGTTTGAAAGTACACTCTACTTCACATCTGGGAACGATGCACGCTGATCTGACCAAGGTTCGTCAGATTCTGTTTAACTTGCTCTCAAATGCTGCAAAATTCACCCAAGAGGGATTGATCGTTTTTGAAGCAGAAC
>JBCDFA010000326.1:0-9181 GCA_039178835.1 Chloroflexota bacterium | reverse complement strand
CGGTGCTCAATCCTACTGCAACGACCTCTCACTCGCTGACAGTGACGATTGGCGTACCCCTAGCTTGAAAGAACTCTTTTCCATTAGCGATTTTGAGGCAGGCTGGCCCTATATCGATATGGAGTATTTTGACCTCATTACGACCTCCGGTCAGGATAAAGTTGAGCAATACTGGGCCTCCAACTCCTACGAGGTTGATACCAGCGAAGCGGCTGCAAACCAGGCTTTTGGGGTCAACCACGCCACAGGGCACATTAAGGCGTATCCTGCTGGCGGCGATGGTGGTGGTGGCCCCGCCAGCAAATATGTACGCTGTGTTCAGGGTGACGATTACTTAGTTAACGATTTTGCTGACAATGGTGACGGGACGATCACCGACGACGCCACCGGTCTGATGTGGCTGCAAGCTGACAATGGCGAAGGCGTGGATTGGGAAAACGCCTTGGCTTACGCCGATGGCTTCAGCTATGCTGGCTACGACGATTGGCGCGTTCCCGATGTTAAAGAGTTGCAGAGCATCGTGGATTACTCCGGGGTCTATCCGGCCATTGACTCATCTTATTTCAACATCACCGATGCAGACGCGTACTTCTGGACCAGCACCTCGGCCTTTTTTAGCCCCAACACGCCCGGCTATTACTACGCTTGGTACGTCGCCTTTGGTTACGCTGTCGGCGCAGATGGGGAAGACTCCCACGGGGCAGGCGCGGTGCGCTTCGATACCAAAGTTGAAGGAGGGCCGGCTGGGGAAGACCCCGAACGCATCTACAACTATGTCCGCCTTGTGCGTGGTGGTGATGTGACGGAAACCCCAGATGGTGATCCGACCGCTGACGACTCTGTAGAGTTTGTTGAATCTAGTGACCAATCTGAGGGAACGGGCGGCCCTGAGGGAGCAGGGAACCCTGAAGAAGGACAAAATCCCGAGGGAGGGCCACCCAATGAGAGAACAGGTGGCCCTGAGGGAAGAGCACCCGGTACAGAACAGCCCGATTTTGCAGCGGCAGCAACACAGTTGGGCATAGCAGAAGAAGAGCTCATGGCTGCTTTGGGCGATCCGAGCCAGGGACCACCTGATTTCGCTGCCGCTGCCGAGACACTGGGTGTCACTGAACAAGAACTAATGGATGCGCTAGGTATAACTGAAAGGGAAATACCACCGGAAGACCCTCCGCCAGAAGGTCAACTCCCGACAGCTACCCCATAATTGTAGACCCATGGTGACACAAAAGGAATAATAGTCAAATGAACCATTATCCCTTTATCAAATGTCATTATTTCCACATATATTTTTCATCTTCTGTCTCTACCAAATAAGAAAGGACTTCAAATGAAACGCTGCCTCACAGTGACTGTACTGACAGTACTCCTTACGGCCTGTGGTGGTCCCACTTCTGAGTCGATTCAAGCCCCACCAGTAACAACCGAACCAGCGAATATACAACCGACTGACATTCCTGAGCCAACAGGAGTGGCAGAAGCAACAGAAGAATCAGCCGACAAAACAGAAGAGATGCCGGAAGCAACCGGCGAAGATACGGTCATCTCTGTTGATCCCTCTCTGTTTATACTGAATGGGTTGGTTGGTGATATCGCCGAAGAACCCTGCACCCTTTCGGGTGGTACAGAAACAACCTGCTATCGTTTTTCGGTGTCATCAATACCGGTTGAGCATGGAGCAGGTCCATGGTGTCCGGGAAATATTACCGACTCGGCTGAAGCAGGCGGTATCTGGCCTGAAAACGGCGTTGCTAATGATGTGAGTGGTGCGTTTGTTGAAAATCTCGACAGCTTCTACAATGATGATACCTGGCAACTCTATAACGATGATGGCGCAATCAATGTCACTGACTCGGCTGAGGCCTGCGCCGCTGCCGCTCAACCCAATGTTGTCGAAGAATATCAGAATTACTGCGTTCAATGTTTGCTCTCGTATGTTGAAGAAGAGGTATTGCTTACCTATGTCATACCCGTTACTCCGGTAGCACAGGAGACACCCAGTCCGATTACCAATTCAGTCGTCGGTGTGGCCTTTAACGGCGTAAATTTTGATCCACCAGCACCTACAGAGGCCATCCTCGGCGCATACACCATCGCCCCTTTTGATGATTGTGGCGGACACATAAACCTCAACACCGGGTACCATTACCACGCACACACAGGATGCATAACCGAAATAGCCCAACCGGACGGTCATGCCCCGATGATTGGGTACGCCATGGACGGCTTTCCGCTCTATGCGCTGCTCGATGAAAATGGCGAGGAACCAGTCGATTTAGACGAGAGTCGCGGTCACTACGATGAGATTCGTGGATATCACTATCATGTTGCATCTGACGGTTCAAATTCATTCATTAACAGTTTTCATGGCGAATATGGGTGCACATTTGCAGGAGATGGTGAAGGGCAAACCTGTGATGCATCGAGTCAGGGTGGTCGAGGAAACAGCGGACCAAGTGGCAACCGAGAAGGAGGGCAGGCACCTGATTTTGCTGCTGCGGCTGAAGCTTTGGGTATCAGTGAACAAGAACTGATGGATGCGCTCGGTGCACCGCCATTTGATATTGAAGCTGCCGCTGAAACCTTAGGTATTCCTGTCGAAGAATTACAAGGTGCTATCGACATAACACCACCAGGTGATGAATAGACCAAGATTTCACCGTCATGATGCCGTTGGCCTAACCAGCGGCGCCCCTTTCTCAAATCACGCAACACAAGAACACATATACGCAACAGAATGCCAACCTAACACTATCCCTACCTTCTCCAACAGCCATCATCTAACACATACACATTGCTTGTAACAGTATAAATTTTTTGTCGAAGCGCTTTGACAAAAAAGTAAGCCCCTGTTATAGTACTGTCATGAAGGAATCCCGCGCAAGCCAAGCCACCATTGATGATGTCGCGCAACGTGCCAGGGTCTCGATCAGCACTGTGTCACGTGTACTCAATAACCGTGATAGAGTGCACCCAGAGACACGTGAGCGAATTCTGCGGGCCATACGTGAATTGCGTTACCAACCCAGCGCCATGGCCCGAGGTCTGGCGAACCAGCGCACCCACACACTCGGCTTTGTCATACCAACTATCAGTGATCCCTTCTTTATGGAGATTGTGCGTGGTGTCGAAGATGCTGCCAGTTCGGCTGGATACAGTTTACTGGTGGCAAGTCAGACACAAACAACCGAACATTCACGCTATGCCCAACTCCTGAACCAACGACGTGTTGATGGTGTGATACTGGTCGCTATCGAAGTGCAACGACATGACATCGAAAGTGTATTGCAATCAGGAATACCTGTTGCACTCATTCAGCAGGATATCGGTCCAGGTATTCCGACATTTGTGGCAGACAACTACGGTGGTGCGTATCAGATGACTGAACACCTCCTGCGCGGTGGCCATCGACGAATTGCATATATCAGCGGTAGCAATCACACACCCGACAATGGTGAACGCCTGCGCGGAGTACGTGATACGCTTGCCACCCATGGGCTCAGATTACCTGCAAATCGTATTGCAGCAGGCAACTATCTACGCGGAAGTGGATATGCAGCTATGATGCAGTTGCTCGAACAGACTGAGCTACCAGATGCCATTTTTGCTGCGAATGATCAGATGGCAGGTGATGCCTTAATAGCGCTTCAGGAAAAGGGCTTACGTGTACCAGATGATATTGCAGTGGTTGGATTTGATGATGTACCACTTGCCAGTTATGTTACACCACCGCTCACGACAGTACGTCAGCCCGCCTATGAACTGGGGTTACAAGCAGCACAATTTGTACTGGGAGCACTCGAGCAACCGATGGAAACTGAACGGGTAGTATTGCCGACACATTTGGTAGTACGAAAATCGTGTGGTTGCTCATAGAAAGAGAATGGACATACAAGCTGTTTTTAGCAGCTTTTCTTTATGATTTTTGTCGAAGCGCTTTGACACATTGATGCTAACGTTTGAGCCAGAGTATACCGTCAAAGACTGACGGCTCCCACCGGAGCGAGAAAGGACATGGTTATGATAACCACGCATTTGTCTCCATGGCGTAAAGGCACGTTTGTACTCACCCTTCTGGTCTTGATCGCAGTTTTAGCCGCATGTGGTGCAACACCAGCTGCAGAACAGCCTGCAGATCCAGAAACAGCACCTGAGTCTGAGGCAGCACCAGACGCTTCGACAGAACAGGAAGCAGCTCCAGAGGAAGCGGTCGCCCCTACCGATGCTCAGGACGGCACCATCCAGATCGCAGTCGTTGCCGGGGCAATGCAGGACACGATGCAAACCCTCGCCGACAAATTCGAAGCAGAAAACCCTGGAATGTCCGTTGAAATTATCCAGGAACCTGAGGGAGGAGCCTTCGAAGCACTGATCGCTGCCGGAAATCAGCCCGACATCATCACTGGTTCCTTTGGCTACATGCCTGCAAAATACGCCTCACTTGATGCACTCATCCCGCTGGAAGATCTCGAAGGTGCTCAGGAACTCTTTGCCCGCCTTGACGAACGCACTGTCCAGCAAGACCTTGGCCACAACTACTATGTGCCGCTCGGCGTTGACATCACCATGATGATTTACAACAAAGAGTTGTTCGAGGAAGCAGGTCTTGACCCAGAAAACCCACCCCAAACCTTTGACGCATTTCTTGATGCTGCCGATCAGATTCAGGCATTACCAGACCGGGAGGATGGCACCACCGTCTATGGCACCGTCTTCTGGAACGACGCACTAAGCTGGGGTGGTTGGTATTGGAACATGCTACAGCCCATCTATCTGAATGCCAATCAGGGCGAGTGTGAACTACTGAACCAGCTTGGAACTGATATTGTTTTTGATGATGCAGCTTGTACAATGGAGGATTTCTTTGCTTTTACCCAAGCCGCGCAGCAGTCCGCCCCTCCAACGATGGAACAGGACTTCTTTAGTCGTTCCATTGGTATGTGGCCGCAGTACGGCTACTCATGGGAACCCAACTTGGAAACGGCGAAAGAAACACCAATGGTAATTGGCGAGGATGTTGGCATTGCGCCAGTGCCAGTGCCAAGCGAAGGCGATACTAGTTACACCACGCTTGGTGGACGACCACTGATGATTATGAAGACCACCCCTGAGCGGCAGGAACGCGCCTGGCAGTTTGTCCAGTTCTTGATGGAGGACGAGAACAATCTCCAGTTTATTCAGGAACTCGGGTATCTTCCATCCATCACCAGTCTCCAGTCCGATCCGTATTTTGAAGACCCAGCACGTAAGCCATTTGTGGATGCCCTTGAAACCGCTGTCTATCCACAGGCGATGGCCAACTTTGATAGTGCAGCCAATGCCCTATTGCAGGTCTACCAAGAAGCGGTTGTCGAGGGGCAAATGGAGCCAGAAGCGGCAGTAACAGCAGCGGCAGAACGCGCACGTGAGGAACTTGAATAGTAGCCTGGGCTTAGGTATTCGATACTAGTTGCACTGCAAAGGTAGCACATGGCAACACAAGGCTTACAAACACGCACCACCCAACCGATCGCACAGAGGCGGCGTCTGTTGCAGCGGATGCTGCGTTATCGCTGGGGGTATATCTTTGTGTTGCCATGGATTCTGGTGTATCTGGCCTTCCAGTTATACCCACTGCTGCTCTCGTTCTACCTGACCTTCTTCACCTATTCGTTTGTTAATCCTGATGATTTGCGTTTTGTCGGGGTGGGCAACTGGCTGCGCGGTCTCGCTGATCCGCTCTTCTGGCTGAGCCTCTTCAACATTCTGTACAACCAGACCATTTTTATTGTGGTGAAGACCGGACTGGGTCTGGCGACTGCGTTGCTGCTCAAGCAGGTACTGCGGGCAGGTAGCCTCTTTCGCACCATATACTTCACGCCGGTGGTGACATCGGTGATTGTGTTGATGTTGATCGGCGAGTATCTCGTCGGGCCGACCGGACCAATCCAGAGTCAACTCATCAGTTGGGGCGTTTTTGAGCAACCAGCCTTTTGGAAGTCTTCATTCTGGCTGCCTATGCCGATCATCGCGCTGATCAACTCGTGGAAGTGGTTTGGTATCAGCACAGTCATTTTACTGGCGGGCTTACTTGCCATCGACTCACAACTGTATGAGTCGGCCAGCCTCGATGGTGCCAACGCATGGCAAAAGTTTCTCTTTATCACCATCCCACAACTGCGGCCACAACTCTTCTTTCTGCTTGTCGTTGACGTTATCAATGGTCTCCAGATGTTTAGCGAGGTGTATGCACTATTTGATCTGTATGGCGGAAATCACAACCAGGCGCTGACACCGGTTCTGTATCTCTATGCACAGGCTTTTGATAGCTCGAATATGGGTTATGCATCGACACTTGGCTTAACACTAGCCGCGATTATCGCCTTTATCACCGTACTTCAGTTCCGTTTTATCAACCGTGGGAATGAGTAAGGAAATCGCCTATGTCTGCGCCGACAACAGCAGCACACCAACCAAAGCCGATACGCCTACGCGCTGCGAAGATAATCCCATATGCGTTGCTCTGCGTTGGTGCATTCATCGTAATTTATCCCTTCTTTTATATGGTGATGAATTCGATCAAGCCGGGAACCGAAATTTTACATAGCCCGAACGCGCTCCCAAGTCACATCACGTTCTCGGGATATGTAGGCGTATTTGAACGGCTCGATATCCTACAACTGTTCCGCAACTCATTGGCATTGGCTGGCTGGATCACGATTCTGAACACATTTCTGAGTGCACTGTGTGCCTACGCGCTGGCGAAGATACCATTTCCGGGGCGAGAGAAACTGTTTTCTCTCATGCTGACCACGATGATGATCCCGTCGGTCCTGTTTCTTATACCAACCTATGTCATTATGTATAACCTGGGCTGGGTCAATACGTTTCGTGCACTGATCATTCCGCAGGCTGTGGCGGTCTACAACATCTTTCTGTTGCGGCAATTCATGGCGGGCATCCCTGATGAACTGGTCGAGTCGGCCCGTCTTGATGGCGCCAGTGATCTGAGTATTTTTACCAAACTGATTCTGCCATTGATTCGCCCTGCGCTGGTGACCGTTGCTATTCTCACGTTTATGGGCAGTTGGAACGACTTTCTTGGTCCACTGCTCTATCTCAATCGTCCCGAGCTCTGGACTGTTCAATTGGGGCTGCTCCAGTTTCAATCGAGTGTCCCTGGGGAAAACGCACAGGAGATCTGGGCAGCCATCACGATGATTACACTGCCACCAATTGTGCTGTATTTCTTCCTCCAGGATCAGTTCATTCAAGCGTTTGCCAATGTCCGGTTCAAGTGAGCATGCCATGACGACGATAAACCCCGCCACAATCGAACCTTCGACACACCACCGACCGCTGAAGCGGTTGCGTAATGGCCTAATCTGGGCGGGGGTCGTGGTTGCATTGTTTGTGGGTATGTACACCATGGCTTGGGTGCGGGCTAGTATGCTCACAACACGATTTATCAACGATGCAGAAGCCAGTTATCAGAGTAGTAATTACATCGAAGCTCTGACCGGCTACGAGGAGTTTGATGCTCAAACCAACGAATATGTGACACGTGGCGGGTACATGCAGGTGGTGGCCATCTGGGCCGATCCCTATGCCTGGCCCCATCCCACCGGGCTGGCACATGCTCAGACACGTGTCGACGAAATCCTGGGGCAACACCTAACGATTGCAGATGCAGAGGTCTTTGTACAGGCCAACGTTGGCCAGACCAATCCATATCTTGGCGTCGTGTATCTGCGTCTAGGCGAACTCTACGAAGAAGCAGGAGAACATGATGCAGCCATCGAAATCTACACAACGGTAGCAGAGCTTTTTCCCAATGAGTCCACGCTCATCGTCCGCGCCCAACAACATCTTGATCGCTTGGAAGAGTCGCATAACGACACATCATCACTACGTCAGTACACGCGTTACCACACCTGAACAATGCAGTATTTCAACCATTCCACCAAGGAGGACTCTGATGCACCATACAACGAAGTATTTGAAACCACTGTTGGTACTCGTTATGCTCGCAAGTCTGATTTTGCCGGTACAAACACTTGCACAGACAGATGATAAGCGGATCACGAAGGGAGACTTTCGCACGCTCTTTGGGTACGCCGCAGACACATGGCAATCGTTTGTCGCGATGAACAGCCCCGTGAGCGGTTTGCCTGCCGACAACCTCAGCGCTGAGGGGGTGCGCTCCGAATACACCTCACCCACGAACATCGGGACCTATATGTGGAGCACCATCGTTGCCCGCGATCTCCGCTTGATTTCCCGACAGGAAGCGCGGGAGCGCATTTCGGCGGCACTCGATAGCGTGGCCCAACTGGAGCGTCATGAGGCTAGTGGGCAGTTTTACAACTGGTATCACCCCGACACGTTGGAACTGTTAACCGAATGGCCAGACTCAGGCGACCCGATCTATCCCTTCCTGTCGAGTGTTGACAACGGCTGGCTGGCCGCCGCACTGATCATTGTGAACCATGCCGAACCAACTCTACGCGACCAATCACAAGCGATTTTGACTGATATGAACTTTGGCTCTTACTATGATCCCGAAGTGGGACAGATTCGCGGCGGCTTCTGGGACGAAGAACCGCCGGGCTGTGCAGCGGCGGGAATGGTTGGTGACAGCGAGGTGTTCTTTACCTGCCACCACTATGGTGCCTTCAATACCGAACCGCGCATCGCCAGTTACATCGGCATTGCCATGGGCGACATTCCACCAGAGCATTACTTTAGAACGTGGCGCACCTTCCCTGACACATGCGACTGGTCATGGCAGGAGATGAAACCAGGCGGCGAGTGGCATACCTACATGGGCGTGGATGTCTTTGCCGGTCACTACACCTATCGCGGAATGCGGATCGTGCCGACCTGGGGTGGGAGCATGTTCGAGGCTTTGATGGTGCCTTTGCTCATCCCAGAAGAGGATTGGGGACCACGCAGTTGGGGCATTAATCACCCGTTGTATGTACAAGCGCAGATCGAACATGGCCTTGAAGAGGCGCAGTATGGCTACTGGGGCTTCTCACCATCGAACAATCCGGCAGGTGGCTACCGTGAGTATGGCGTCGATGCGATTGGCATGGACTCCGCAGGATACACCTCCAATCAGGAATACACTGCAACAGACTATGGGTTTGCTGACTGTCCTGACCGCGAACCACAACCACTGCCAGCACCAGAGGACTAT
>JBCDFA010000325.1:0-9240 GCA_039178835.1 Chloroflexota bacterium | reverse complement strand
CAGAATCAAGACATCAACATCAAGCATTTCTAATCTTTCCCCACTAATCTGAGCTGAGTCCTGTTCTCCCACAAAATCAGCAATATCATCAGGATATTGCAACCCAAGGCTTTGGAGAAAGCGTACTGGTGGCGTATTTGGGCCAACCACCCACAACTGTCCAGCATCATCTGCGGGGAAGGCCCACGCTACTGTTGAGGTCTCAAAAACGGGATTGGCCTCACGTGCGTCAGCAATTTGCGCCTCCACCTCGGCCACTAGTTCCTCGGCCTGTTCAGCCCGACCCAACGCCTGGCCAATTACACGTGTTTGCTCCTGCCATGGCATTCCAAAATCAGGATAATCACCTGACTGAGCCACCACTGGTGCAATCTCGGAGAGTGTTTCATATTCCTCTTCAGTGATGCCTGAATGTGTAGCAATAAGAAGGTCTGGCTCAAGTGTTGCAATCACCTCAAAGTTCAGTTGACCAAAATCCATCTGAAGTACTTCGGGTTCAGCGCCACCAAGCTGATCCTGCGCCCAGGGCCAGACGGCGGACGGCTGATCACCAAACCAGTCTCGTATCGCAACAGGCACAACACCAAGCGCAAGTACGGGGTCCTGCTCACTATAGCCAATGGTGACAACGCGCTCTGGTACTTCGGGAATTGTGGTGCTCCCAAATGTATGGTCGATGATGACAGGAAAGCCTGTCGTACCGCTGGCCGCTGCTTCAACTTCTTCGACTGATGTATCTGTCTCCTCAGTTTCAACAGCACTCTGCTCTTCTGTCGCAGGATCGGTTTCGGCACCGCCTGCTTCTTCTGTCGCAGTGCCACCACAAGCAGCCAAAAGGAACAGGAGTACAATGAGATGTATGATGTAATAGAGTGTGCGTTTCATGGATGTTTGTCCTTTGATGTTCATTCTGTATTCTTTATTCATGTTACTTTATGAGAAATGACCGACCCGTATACTCGTGTCTATTAATTTGTGTTACCTGTTTGGTTATGGTGAGGTGTGAAATACAATTTTGCTCTGTATATTGAGATTCACCGTGTCTCATCCGCTAGCGTCGGCAATATCTCGTTTTCCAGATCATCGACCATCCGCTGGTTACTGATCGGTCCCCTAAACCACCACTCCGACCGTACAGGAAAGATTTGTTCTTGTTCGACCGCCTCGAATTCGCGGAAGAGCGGATGGGTGCGGATGGCCTCTACTTCTTGTAACTCGTTCTCAGTTGGGTAGTGGTAGACAAAGATGGCATCTGCGTCGAGTATGTCTATCCGCTCCAGACTGAGAAAGATTGACTCAAAGTTCAGACCCAGTTCCTGTTCTAACGCGGGCGCCTGCACCATCCCCAGTCGGGTGAAGATAGTAGTAGCTTCTCGTCCATTGATAACGTGAATTTCATTCCGGGCTTCGATAAAACTCTTAACTTCACTAAAGGTTGTCCCGTTCAGAACATCATCATAACGAGTTGCCAAGTCAGTGAGCCGCTGCTCATAGTCTTCAATGTAGGCCTCCGCCTGCATCACCCGATCTACCACTCTAGCTACATCTACAAGGGTGTCTTGCCAAGACAATTCATGATGGATCCCCACCGTCGGGGCAGTCTGACTCAACTCGTCATAAGTCGGCTCGATCCAGTTGCTCATGCCGATTATGAGATCGGGTTGCATCCGCACGACCGCTTCGAGGTTGATGCTGCGTCGGGAAGGCAGCCGCTCAATCTGATCATCGTCGATATAGGGCTCCATATGCGGAAACCAGGCCGTCCGTCGGAAGCCGGCATCGTCACCCGCCGCCGCGATGGGGTGCACATCCAACACCAGTAGGGCTTCAAATTCCCAGATGCCACTGACGGCCACAATCCGTTGTGGCTCCAGAGGAACCTGCGCTTCGCCCAGAGAATGCTCGACCAACCGATAGGTATCAGTTGTCTCCAGAACCTGCACCCGTGTCGGGCGGTCGACTTCTACTGTAGATGCCTCCTGTGTGGTTGTCTGCCTACCACAAGCGCTGAGTACGACGGCAAGCACGAGTACAGGCAAAACAACATGTTTGTGCTTTTGCACGTTTGGTATTCTCCTGTTTTATCTTGATAACCAGGAACCTACACCACGTTGCCATCCACATCCAGCAGTTATATATACCTATGTCCCCCATCTACCTACCCACACCACTCCAGCTAGATGAGAATGGATTTGGTGTCGAAATTTCAACGTCAAAGATATCGGCTAGACCATCAAGGACTGCATGAGCGAAGATGATGTTGTCTGAAAGCAGCCATGGGTACGATACGAAATAAACATTGTCTTGCTCAAAAGCGTTTAAAGCATTCCACAATGGATCATCCTGAATGCTCTCTGCCAGAGCATCCTCCGCAGCGGTACCACCCTCACCACTTGAAGGTGCGAGGATAATAATCAAGACATCTCCATCAGCAAATTCGAGTTGTTCTTTGGAGATACGCAGAAAATTGTCCGTGCCATACTGTTCAGCAAGTTCAGCGCGGTCATAGTCAATCGCAGCCGGGCGACCAAACCCCAATGTGTCTAAAATGGCAGCTTGTGGACGGTTGCGCGGATACAGATCGAAGGTTTGCTCATCACGCGCACGGAGCATCGAAACCTCAATGGCCGCCATATCACCAAGAGATGCTTGTAATGCCATCTGCAACTCGGTCACACGCTGATCGTAGATTTCGAGTTGTTCCGTTGCCTCTGCTTCACGACCAAGCACTTCGGCATTAAACAACAGGCGATCTTGCAGCAAATCAGGACTCCCGTAGTCCGCAACAAAGAGGGCCGTTGGGGCAATGGTGTTCAGTTGTTCCGTAACCTCCTCGACCCTTGAAACATCATGGATGATGAGATCAAGGTCAAGCGCAGCAAGTTGCTCTAAATTCGGTGCACCATAGTCAACTTCCTCAATGTCGGTTAAGACCCAGTCAGCAATCGCTTCTGGGAGATGACGCGTTTCTCGTTCCAGAAATGATGAAGCAACTGGTTTGAAATCTAACGCATAGAAAAAAGAGGCCGGTGGTATATGTGCAACCCGTTGGGGATCTTCAGGAACGCATACTGGCTCACCAACAAGAAGCTCATGTTCGAACAAGCGAAAACCATCATCACAAGCTGTGGTTGTTGACTCGGCAACATTCTCGGAAGTTGTTGTGTCGGCGATGTCTTCTGTGGCCTCCTCATCAGTAGTTGGCGTGTTTGCTTCAGCGTTGGCCGATTCGGTCATAGCATCACTTTCGGGCAATTCCTGGTTGGTCGTTTGACCACCACACGCTGCCAACACAATGAGCATCACCACCACAGACGGCAAAACGTAGATAAGCTTTTTCATAGCTCATTCCTTCTATTGTTGTAAACCTCATTCCTGCACAATATCGACATCCAGTCTCGGATCAAGCAAAATACGTTCAAGCTCGCCGATAAAGGTATTCATTTTGCTCCAACCTGCACCAACCACGCTCAGACCATCGATGATGTAAACCTGTTCAGCCTGTGCCACATCAAGCGCATTGAGAATAGGCGAATTCACAAATTCATCGAACAATGGGTCCTGTTCCTCACCAGTGTAAGAAACAATAATCATCGCATCCGCGTCATGCTCATCGAGCAATTCGAGACTACGATACTCACGATCTGGTTCGGGGCCTTGCTCAGGTATTGGGCGCAATAAGTCGAGGGCCTGTACCACCGTCCCAGTGGCTTGACTCCCCGCTTCGTTGTAGAACTGACCTGACTCCCCGCCAGGCGTAATAATCGATACCGTAGTCTGTTCGCGGCGGTCGCCCAATGTTTCAAGCAACTCAGCAACATGGGCTTCATACTCAGCTTTAAGTGTCTCGGCTTGTTCGGTGGCATTCACAAGTTCGGCAAAATCTAGCAGCGCCTCATCAAGAGCGCGTTCATGTACATCGATAAGGACCGTTGGTGCAATGGCTGAAAGGGAATCGTAGATATCCGACTGGAATGGAGACCCAATAATCAAGTCAGGTTGGAGTGCGGCAATGGACTCAAGGTTTGGTTCGCCGTAATCACCAACAAACTCGATATCAGCCGTATCGAAATCAGCAACACGACGGAAGATATGTGTGCCATCTGTTTGCAGCAGGCCGGTGCTTCCTATCGGCTTCACATCGAGTTCAAGCAATGGTAGCAAGGCATTCTGGTCCTGCGTCGTCACGATCCGCTGCGGATTTTCTGGCACACAGGTTTCACCAGCAGCATGGGCAAAGGGACGAAAGCCATCATCACATGTATCAACAGCTTGTGCAGATTGTACTGACTCAAATGTTGCAACTGCCTCCGCAATAGCTTCAACCAGAAGTTGTGCAGCGGCATAATTTCCACCGTTGTACACAGGTCCAGGGACCACCAGCACCTGTTCAGCCTGTACAGCGGGCAGTGTCTCCCACAGCGCGAATTCTGACAAACCGATCAGATCTGGCTCTTCACTAAAACCAGCCGCACGCCAGTCAGGTGTTACGATAAGTTCAGCATCTGTGAGAATGTCAAGATGCTCCTCGCTAATATTACTAATAGTGCTACCATCAAATTCGCCAACACCCTCAGGTGCGGTCACAGTGTTTAGCCCGGCATCTTCCATCACTGAGGCTGGGAAGGAGCCTTCAGCATCCAAACGGAAGGTGCCTTGTTCTGGTCTCCGCACAAACGCAATATCAACATCAGTAAAGCCCTTTAGTTCCTCAAGAGCAGCTTCGTAGCGGGAAATCACTTCTGTAGCCTCCGTTTCGCGGCCAACATATGTAGCCTCGCGAGCAAAACGCTCACGCCAATCGCTATTCTCGCCACGCTCTACGATGATTGTTGGAGCAATCTCTGAAAAGTCATCATAATATGTCTCGCCCGAATACTCATAGGTTATGATGAGATCAGGATCGGCAAGTAACAGCGTTTCAAGATTGGTTGATTCTGTCATACCGCTGTCAGTAATGTCTTCGATGCTCACATTGTCGGGAAACAGCGATGTATACGGAGCATTCCAACCTGCCTGATCTTCTGGCCCGGTCAGAGGTTGAATTCCCAGCAGCAATAGATTGGTCACTAATGTCTCAACATTCGTTGCAATACGTTCTGGTTGGGCCGGGATGCAGGTTGTACCAAATTCGTGTTCGACCAGACGAAACCCATCTTCACAATCACCAGTTGTTGCGACAGTTTCACCAGTATTCGATGCTGCTTCCTCGCTGGCCATCGTTTCTGGCTGTTCAGCAGTGGGCTGGGTTGCACAGGCATTGAGTAGCACAAATAGCGTGATCAAGGTTGTTATGGATCGTATAAATGTATTCATTTGTGAGAGTTCCTATCTGCAATACATATATCATTCACGATTCACACCGGAGATTGCATCTGCGGCAAGTTCTAACGTGTAGATACCTGAGTAATAACCCATTGCTCCGATCTGCTCAATTAGATAAACATTTCCGTTCTGAACAGCGGGGAGTGTTTGCCACAATGGCTCATCCAGAATGTCTTCCAACGTTTCATTTTGACCAATACTTTGCATCACAAAGAGGTGCTCAGACTCAAGCTCGGCGATAGCTTCAAGTGATAACTGCATGCTTCCCTGCACACCCACCAGTTCCTCAACCTCGGCACCAGGCAACAGCTGGCAATCGCGATAGGCCCAGATAGAGTATGCGGATGGTGTATAGAACCCTTCAGCCTGCTCCCAGACGGGACCAACGAGGTGAAACGAGTCTTCATATACTGTCACAAGATCGATGGTGTCGTCGTCAATAACTGAGCGAATGCGCTCACACTGGGCAACAACAGTTGTGTCATATTCGGTGAGCAGCGTTTTGGCAGTCTCTTCCATGCCGAAAACTGTTGCCAGATCGAGGGTGGCTTCGCGCCAATACACAAAGGGATCAGCCTCGAAGCGGATAGTTGGGGCGATTTCGCTCAACAACTCATAGACCTCAGGATCGCCACTATTGTCCCAGTGAAAAATTAGATCTGGTTCTAAACTGGCGACAAACTCATAGTTCGGAACCTCCGACCAGTCCACTATTTCCGCGTCCTGTGTAGCTTCCTCGAAGGCCGGTGGCACAGGCTGCCACGAACCATACCAGCCGCCGACAACATCGAACCCCAAAGCTACGGGCACCTCGATATTGGTATTGACATACACCCGCTGCGGGTTCTTGGGAACCTCCGTCTCACCCATATTATGGCGTACCAGAAGGGTGTCGCCCCGGTCTTCAATTAGTTCGACATGCCTCGGTGCTGGCGAAAAAGCAGGAAATCTCGGCACCTGGTACGCTGCACTGTCTGTGTCGTTCTCTTGATTAGTCGCATTCTCCTCAGATAAGTCATTCGTTGTGTTTTCTCCCTGTGGGGCTTCCTGAGTCGTAGGTTGTCCATTACACGCGGCAATAAGTGTTATAAAAATAGACAGCGTGAGACACAAACATGTCCGTTTCATATCTTGTATGTTCCTTGTCGTAACAACTGCCAGAACAGATTCGCAAATCCGCTCAGGCATATACAATTACAACTAATTGGCCTCAAGTGCATTGGCGACCTGCTCGAGCACATGCAGGGCCGAATAATATCCCGAGGCATCGAGCACCTCGACACGAATGGCGTTACCCTGCTGCACTGCTGGGAGTTCATTCCAGAGCGGGCTACTGGTCAGTTCGTCATAGGTTGCCTGACCATCTCCCGCTACGTTGATATAGGAAATAAGATAATCGGCTTGTAGTTCAGGAATGAGTTCAAGCGACAAACTAGTATTAAACTGATCATTGGCTAGTTCGCCTACCTCGTCGCCCGGCGTAAGCTGGCAGTCGCGATAGGCCCAGACTGTAAACGCACTGGGTGTATACGCACCATCAGGACCAGTAATACCGGGTCCAAACAGACGGATATCACTGCCCAAAACATCAAAGATAGAGACCGTCCCATCGCCGACGACTGTGCGGATACGCTCACACAGCGCTGCCTCCTGCTCCTCGTAATCGGCCAGTGCCGCTACTCCTCCAGCGCTGTCACCAATGGCGGCAGCCAGATCAAGGGTGGCCTGTTGCCAGTAGCTAAATGGGTTGTCCAGCATTACCAGCGTTGGCGCGATCTGGCTGAGTTGTTCATAGCGCTCCTGGCCATCATCAGCCGCGATGATATTGGCCCAAACGACAATCAGGTCTGGCTGAACAGCAGCAAGCGCTTCGAGGTTTGGGTCATATGTGTTGGTTCCCAGATCGGGCACACCCTCGAGTTGAGCGGCGAGTTCGGGTACTTCGAGCAGCGTCGTGAAGTATTGGGCACCGGCTGGCTCAATGCCGAGCGACAGTGCAATCTGGGTGGTCGAAGCATCGGTGTAGATACGCTGTGGATTTTTCGGTACCTCGGTCTCACCAAAGGCATGGCGCACCAGCACGGTCTCATCGCGTTCCTCTACAACTTCGAGCATGGTGGGTGTTGGGGCGTAGGCGGGAAACCCTGGCACCTGACTGAGCGCTTCTCCGGCTGTCTGATCGGTAGGCGAAGAGTCCGCTACCTGAGTAATGAATGGGTTGGGCGCCATCTCAGCAGCTTCGACATCACCAACGATGCGAAACAGATCATCAATAGTTTTATTCACTGAGTAAACATCGAAGCTCAACCATTGCTGCCATGGGACTGCCACAAACTGCTCATTTTGCACAGCATCAAGTGCCGCCCAAATCGGTTCCTCACGCAATTCCTCAATGGTGCCACCACTTTCGTCATAGGCAAACGAGAGCAACAGCAGATATTCGGCATCAGCTGTATCTAATTGCTCCAGGGAGACGTTCGCCCAGTATTCGTCAAAACTCGTCTCGTACTCATTCTGCGTTACAGCTTGGGCTTCAGGTCGAGCGATATCAGCCTGTGCCATGATCTGATTGTAGGCAAAATACGGTGCGCCATAGCTAATCGTCCCTTCCCATTCCTGTACGACAGAAACAGTTGGATCACCCGCTTCTGTTGCGACATAGTCTTCGAGGGCCGTGATGCGTTCGTTCGTAGCATCAATCAATGATTGCGCTTCATCACTTGCGTTGAGTACATCCCCAAAATATGCAGTAAACGTTGACCAGCTATTCTCATTGTTGTTATAAATATCAAAGGCGACCGTTGGCGCAATTTCGCTCAACAACTCATACTCCTCAACACCAGCAGCCAAAATGAGGTCAGGATTGCTGGCAGCAACAGACTCGATGTTGTAGGGCCATTCACCGATGTCAGTAGCGTCCGCGATGAAAGCATTACCTGCTTCTTCCCATTCGGGTGAAGCGGCAACCAGTTCATTCCATTGCGAAAAAGAGAGCGCAACTGGTTTAATGTCTAAAACGCGCATAAACGCCGCAACATCGAGATCCATCACCGCAATACGCTCGGGGTTTTCAGGAACGCATGTGGTGCCGTAGTCGTGATCAATGGCACGAGTGCCTGGGGCGCAATCATCTGATGCTGTCTGCCCATCTACAACTTCGCTGGACTCATCGGTTTCAGACTCCACCGCGCTTTCTTCTGCAACAACATCTGAGGTTTCGCCTGCCATATCCGAGTCCTGTCCTGCGTGTTGTCCGCTACAAGCAGTGAGGAATGCGAACAGAATGAACAGGAGAACGATATATTTTTTCACAAGAGATCCTTCCAGGTTTCTTAATAATGACTTGGTTTGATATGTAATGATTAGTTTTGTGTCTTTGTCTCACCTTCTAGCGCTTGTACAATGTCGTCCAGGAGTTGGTACTGACCACGCAACCCTGGGTATCCAATCCGGTCCAGACGAATCACCCGATAGGTTTGTACTGCCGGAAGTTGCTGCCAGAGCAGTGTAGCTTCAATCTCGGTAACCGCATCGTTTTCGCCCGCAACCCGAGAAGATTGCAACAAAAACAGTGTGTCGCCGCTCATCAGTGGTATTTGCTCCAGACTGATGAAGGCTCGTCCATTGCGTATATCTAAACCTTCAATGGTTGCAGAATCAGGCTTGAGTTGGACCCCGAGTTCACGCAGGAGCAATGGTATCGGCGATGGGCCATCGAACCAGAGCGCTACGTTTTCTGCCGAGTAGATCGTTGCCACCGATACCCGGTGATTCGCAGCGTCGATGCGTTCACCTTCTGCTTGTATCTCTGCACGAAATGCCTCAAGAGTGCGTTGTGCTTCTTCGCTCTGGCCAAAGACTGTGAGTGTTTCACGATAGCTTTCGAGCGGCTCAATGCTGCCAATAGCAACAGTT
>JBCDFA010000324.1:0-9270 GCA_039178835.1 Chloroflexota bacterium | reverse complement strand
GCACGTAGTTAAAGATACCAAACCATCGCTCTGGGTAAGGAAAAACGGCAACCCGCTCAATGTAAGTCAGCTATCTGATGGCGAGCGCAGTATGCTAGCACTCGTATTCGATCTGTCGAGGCGGCTTGCACTGGCAAATCCGCAGTCAGATGACCCATTACGTGAAGGCCGCGGGGTTGTGCTGATCGATGAGCTTGACCTGCACCTGCACCCAAGCTGGCAGCGCACCATCGTAGACCGCTTGACCACGACATTTCCGAATTGCCAGTTTATTGCAACAACACACTCACCGCAGATTGTTGGTGAGGTTCGTCCAGAGCAGGTTATCCTGATTGACAACGGCGTAGTTGGCCGCCCTGCTCAATCGCTCGGCATGGACACAAACTGGATATTGCGTCATCTGATGGGCGTGGCTGAACGAGAAACCGATACAAAACAGGCCCTCAACTGGATCGAAGAACTGATTGATGACGAAGAATATGATGAAGCTGAGGAAGCAATCGAACGACTCCGGGTGACATTAGGGGATTTTCCTGAGTTGGTCGATCTGCAAACGCGTATCAATATGATTGCATTTTTGGATGATACAGAGGACGAGACTGAATGAGATATATTGCTAAAAAGGAACCACCCCACGAGTTACGGCGCTGGTCCAGTGAACAGCCGGTTAATGACGATGGCGAGCGTATTAACTGCAAATATGATGATATGCCCGGTGCAGTAAAAACGGTGGTGAAACAGCATCTGCTGGAGGAACAGGGCTATTTGTGCTGTTACACTGGCATCTACATTAGCGATGAACGGTCTCATATCGAACACTTCAAGCCGCAGAGCCGTTGTGAGGGATATGAAGATATAGCTTATGACAATCTGCTGGCAGCATATCCAGGAGGGAATCAGGCACGAAGTCTTTTCGGTGCTCATGCCAAAGCTGATTGGTATGATCCCGATTTGATGATTAGTCCGCTTATCGAAAATTGCGATAAACGGTTTCGTTTTAACCAGTTTGGGAAGATTGCCCCTGTCCATCAAACCGATATGGCCGCTCGTGAAACTATTACGCGGCTAGGTCTCGATCATGACTCGCTGACCGATATGCGACGGCAGGCAATTCAAACGGCTCTTTTTAGGAACAAACAGCCACTTACAGAAAAAGCACTCGAACGAATCATCCAGAGTTACTGCGAACCACATTCACACTCACGACACATTCGTCCATTCTGCTTTGTCATTCAGCAGGCTGCGGTTGACTTGCTTAATCGTCAGCGGAAAATACGCGAAAAGAAACGTTACAGGAAGAAACGCAAATGAACGGCAAACGTACAGCAGCCCGACATAGCGAAGCGGCATTTGAGAATCTGATCGAAGAGCACTTGCTACAGCATGGCTATGTTTCGGTCCGTGCTGATTTTGACCGCACAAATGCAATTTTCCCAGATGAAGTTATTGCTTTTATTCAGGAAACCCAGCCACAAGAGTGGTCAAAGCTGGAAGCCCTGCATGGTGATGCAACAGCCGCGCAGATTGTGAAGGATCTTTGTCGCTGGATGGATACCTATGGTTCGTTGCATACGCTTCGCCATGGCTTCAAATGCTATGGACGGACACTGCGGATCGCTTATTTCAAAGCAGCCCACGGCCTGAATCCAGAGCTTGAGGCACGCTACGCGGCAAACAGGCTGGGTGTGCGACGACAGCTTCGTTATAGCGAACGTCACCCAGATCGCTCACTCGATGTTACGCTGGTCCTCAATGGTATTCCAATTGCTACATTGGAACTGAAAAACCCGCTTACCGGGCAGACGGTGGAAGATGCAAAATACCAGTATCGACAAGATCGTGAAGCCAGAGAACCGATCTTTGAGTTCAAGCGACGCACACTGGTGCATTTCGCTGTGGATACGGAAGAAGCCTGGATGACCACACGCCTTGCAGGAAGCTCCACACACTTTCTGCCATTCAATACAGGCAATCAAGGTGGGGCAGGTAATCCAATCGATCAGGAAGGACGCAACTACCGCACCGCCTATCTATGGGAAGAAATATTGCAGCGAGACAGCCTTTTGGACTTGTTGGCACGCTTTCTGCACCTCCAAATCGAAGAGAAACAAGACGAAGAAGGTCGGAAATTCAAGAAGGAAACCATGATCTTCCCGCGCTACCATCAGCTTCAGACGGTGCGTTCACTTGTGGATGCCGCGCAGCATGAGCAAGTTGGTCACAACTATCTGATTGAGCATTCTGCTGGGAGCGGCAAAAGTAATACGATTGGCTGGTTGGCACATCGTTTGTCGTCACTCCACAACGATCAGGACCAGCGTATATTTGATAGTGTCATAGTGGTAACTGACCGTCGTGTCCTCGATCAACAATTGCAGAACACCATTTATCAATTTGAGCATCGTCATGGTGTGGTGCAGAAAATAGATGAGAATTCGCGGCAACTGGCACAGGCATTAGAAAGCGCAGTCCCCCTTATTATCACCACTCTGCAAAAGTTTCCGTTTGTATCGCGGCAACTGCTCAAATTAGCAGAAGAACGTAACGAGCAGGGTACAGGCATTCTTCCCACACGGCGAGTGGCAGTCATCATTGACGAGGCTCATAGTTCACAATCGGGTGAAAGTGCTACTGAACTGAAGGGCATACTAGGAGGAACAAGTCTACTGGAAGCAGCAAAGCGCCAAGCCGAAGAAGAAGGTGTGGAACACATGGAAGAGTTGTTCCGCAGTATGGCGAAACGCGCACAACAAGCTAATCTGAGCTTCTTTGCCTTCACTGCGACACCCAAACATAAGACGCTCAAGATTTTTGGGCGTAAAGGAAAACCCTTTCATCGCTACACGATGCGTCAGGCTATTGAAGAAGGCTTCATCATGGATGTGTTGCAAAGCTACACAACCTATAAGACCTTCTACAAATTGGTGAAAGCCTCAGAAGACGATCCCAACGTCGAACGCAAACGTGCTGTACAAGCACTCGGTCGCTTCATGCGACTGCATCCCTACAACATTGCTCAAAAGACCGAAATCATGGTTGAGCATTTTTATATGTTCACACGACATAAAGTTGGCAGTAGAGCCAAAGCAATGGTTGTCACTGGTTCACGACTTGAGGCTGTGCGCTACAAACAATCCTTTGATGCCTATATAAAAGATCGAGGCTATCCCATCAAGACGCTGGTGGCTTTCTCTGGTGTTGTCCAAGACGATAAAGTCCAAGGCAAAACGTATACTGAGGAGTCGATGAATCTGGGTATACGAGAACAGCAATTACCGGAGCAGTTCGCCACAAGTGAATACCAGGTGTTACTGGTGGCTGAGAAATACCAGACAGGCTTTGACCAGCCACTTCTGCATACGATGTATGTGGATAAGCGGCTTGCAGGTATTCAGGCGGTTCAAACACTTTCTCGTCTCAATCGTATTCATCCACTCAAGGAAGACACGTTTGTTCTGGATTTTGTGAATGATAGGGAAGAAATACGCACAGCATTCAAGCAATTTTATGAAGGTGCAGAGTTAGGAGAAGAGGCTGAACCAGAGCAACTCTATCAGATAAAGGCAGAACTGGATGCTTCAGGTATTTACACTCAGGTTGAGGTAGACAGCTTCTGTAAAGTTTTTTTCTTGCCTAAGCAGCGCCAAAGTTCAAACGATCATCGTGCGATGAATGCTGCTCTTGATCCAGTGGTTGAGCGTTTCAAGAACTTAAACGAAAACAGTATGGAAGAGGCTGAACTCTGGAGAAGCAAGCTCACGAGCTTCCGCAGCCTCTACGTTTTTCTGAGTCAGGTAATTCCTTACCAAGATTCTGATCTGGAACGCTTGTACACATTCTTTCGTCATCTTTCAGCTAAATTACCACGTAGATCAGGTGGTCCTCAGTATAACTTCGATGATGGAGTGTATCTTGAATACTATCGGCTACAAAAGATTAGCGAGGGCTCGATTGACCTGAGTGATGGAGATATTTACAAATTAGATGGTCCACGAAAAGTCGGTACAGGTATGTTGCGGGAAACGCCTGTAGCATTTTCAAAGATTATCACGATCATTAATGACCGTTTTGGCACAGACTTTAATCAAGCAGACCAACTTTTCTTTGAGCAACTTATCGAAGCTGCTACGAACTCAGATGAATTGCAACAGTCTGCTGAGGTAAATTCAGAAGAGAAATTCTCATTGTTGTTTAATCAGCTACTCGAATCTCTCTTTATCGAAAGAATGGATCAGAATGAAACAATCTTTGCTCGGTATATGAATGATACAGGTTTTCAGAAACTCGTGTCGGTCTTGCTGGGAACAGAAGCCTATCGTCGCCTCACAAATAATGATACTTCAGCCGACCAGGTGTCCTAGGCTGAGATTCGCTTCTTTGATGAAGCACTACTCTACATCTGAATCTGCCACAGCACCACAATCCCATCATCACCAGCACTGGCAAGCAATTGCCCATCAGGGCTGAAGGCAACGGTGTTGACGGCACTCTCGTAGTCCTCAACCACATCTAGGATTTGGCCATCTGCTGCGCGCCAGAGACGCACCGTTTGGTCGACTCCACCACTCGCCAGGAAGTGGCCATCGGGACTCCAATCGATAGCGCTGATACGACCAGCATGCCCTTGTAATACACGGAGAATCTGCCCATCTGAGATACGTCGAATATGGATATTGCCATCTATGTCAGCACTCGCCAACGTATCGTTATGATCATTCCACACCAGGCTCGTGACATTCGACGAGTGGTAAAAAGTGCGGAGTAACCCTGAATGCACATCCCACAGCTTGATTTCACCTTCCTGCCCGGCGCTTGCAAGTATTGCACCATCGCGACTCCACGCGAGATCCCAGATCCACCCTTTGTGTCCCTGTAGTGTGTGGCCAATCTGCCCTCCACTGTCCCATAATAGAATCTTACGGTCATTACCAGCGCTGGCTAACCATATCCCAGTAGGGTCATAGGTGAGACAGGATACCCATCCCTGATGACCCTTCCACTTGTAAAAAATCCGCACAGACTGCGTGTCCCACACAAAAAAAGCCGGACCATTTTCAGCACTGGCTAATATATTGCCACCGCCAGGGAACCATGCCACACAAGTAACACTTCCCTGATGTCCATGTATGATAGATGTTTCTACTCCCTCTGTGGTGTCCCAGATTCGCACAGTGTTGTCCAGACTGGCGCTTGCTAACGACTGTCCATCAGGACTGAAAGCAACTTCTTTGATACTTGCTTTGTGCCCCTTCATCTCATACACCATCTCAAGTCGTTGCTCGGTGAGCATAGTGGTCCTGGTGGTAACTGGCACGACTTTGGGTTGCGGTGTTGGTATTGTGCGGGGACTCTGGGGTTGTGGTATTGGCGGAACGACAGTATGGCTCCGCGGCTGATCATGTAATAATGCCTGTCGCATCGCTACGGCATCAGCAAAACGACGTTCTGGCAGAATGCTCATGGCTGTATTAATAGCTTCTGCAACATGTATCGACAGTATCGGATTCAGGTGCTGTGGTGGAGTTAACGGGTCGTGTGAACTGGCAACACGATCTGTTACTGGCAGTGGTTCCTGAGCCGTCAACAGATGATACAATGTTGCGCCGAGTGCATAAATGTCACTACGTGGATCTGTCCCCTGTCCACCCTGCCCATACTGCTCGATGGGAGCATATGCCGGGGTCCCCAACCCACGAATGGTGTGTCGGGTTAGTTGTGAACCTTGTTTGAGGAGGCCAAAATCGACAAGCTTGATCAGCCCTTCTGGTGTGAGACGAATGTTGTCAGGCTTGATATCACGGTGCAAAATAGGTGGCTGCTGGCTATGTAAGTAGTGCATTACCGAGCATAATTGGATGGCATAACCAAGCACTTGCGCTTCCGAAAGCGGACTATTCTGACGATCAAGGATGTCTTGCAGACTCTGCCCACGTACAAACTCCATCACCAGATAGGTATTGCCATCGTGCTCAAATAGCTCATAGTAGTGTGGCAGGTGGTCATGTTCTAGTTGGCTCAGAACTGCAAATTCCTGTTGAAAGCTGGTTGCCCCAAGCGGGTCAAACGTCTCTTTGAGCGCGACCACACTATCAGGACTATAGCTATCCTCCGCCTCATACACCGCGCCAGAACCACCATGGCCAATAACACCCATAATCTGATAGGAATTAATAGTCGTGCCGAAATTATGGAGGAGTAATGCAAAACGCAACGACATCCCACACTGCCGACAATGCTTTGCACTTTCGGGATTAGAGGCATTGCATCCCGCGCCAGTCCGTTGGTCAAGACAAATAAGCATATATTTCTATCATACTACAAGAACAGTATGGACCATAGTGTAGCACAAATATGATGATAGTAATACTAATGCCTCTCTCATACATTCTTCATAAGTTCTTGACAATAAGTTTGGTATGCTAAGTCTCAAGTATGCCTGACTGATGTTGATTGTGAGGAATGCCTCATGCAGACACAGAGTATAAACGAATCGAGCGTGACTGCTGCTTCATTGTACGACGACTACCATCAATCGATTCTCCATTATTTGAATAACTTAGTATCTGACTATGAAGCAGCAGAAGATTTATGTCATGAAACGTTCTTACGAGTTATCAATCACTGGAATCAACGAAATTCACATGGGAGCGCTGTTGGATGGATGTATCGCATCGCAACCAATATTGCATATGATTATCTTCGCCGTAAACGTTGTATTCGCTTCTTGCCACTCCATACTCCCGTATACGAGGTTAATATGACCAGCGTACAGCCTGATATTGATGAGCGTATTGCCATAGACAAGGTGCTGTCACAACTTCCGGAAAAGTACCGCACCCCATTTCTGCTATACACTTGTGCTGGATACAAGATGGAGGATATTGCGACTGCCTACGGTTGTTCAAACGAAGCCATAAGGATACGGGTATATCGTGGACGTCGGCGGTTTTATCAGCTCTATGTCGCACAAGAAGGAATCAGACAAAATGGGAGCCAAGATCCTGATCGTTGACGAGTTGTATTATGTTTCATAACTTATGTGTCTATATCGTGGTGGCTACGTGTATACTCACACTGGTGAGCTGTCGGACCCAGGCGGATCTCCAGCGACACGTCTTTGTCCTAGATGAACAGATCTTTGCGATTCCCTTGCCCACAAACTACGTTGTGCTGGAGCAATATGCAGAACCAGCTACTATTCGCTTTGGTATACCAGATACCCGATCTCCCCGGTCGCTCCAATTTCAGATTGCTGCCGGCGTGCGGGCACCACTCCCACCACTGGTGCACACACGTCGCCTCAACCATGGGCATGTACTGCGCTACCATATCCATCAGTTGCCCGAGAGCGGGAGTGGTGGCACTGAAAGTATCCTCACGGGCATTATTACAGTAGGTGAAACTACTATCCTGGTCACTTGTCACGAGCAAGCAGAATTGAACCCCGAATCAACGTGGTGCCTCCCCTATCTCCAACGCTGGCAACCACAATGATTACGCAGACACTATTACGGGCTAACGAGCACAGCGGAATACAGAAAAAGAAGCTTTATAAGTGTCATCAAAACAGCCCAAACCGCAGGGCTCACCATCACCTGCGATCTACTACCATCACTCCGCTGTATCAACGCTAATACAGCACGTATCGGTCAGGTATTATCGAACTTCTCACACCACACAATTGCCTGCACAATTTCTGAAGACCATAGTATGGTTACTACCTGAACAAGCGATAACATAGGTTTAACACATACCTCGGCGCTTCCAATTGCTCTCTGACACACAACTCAATGACAAGACCAGAAGCAACTGTTCGGTAACCTCGCACCCAGGAACCTAGGTGGCTGATGACTCAATCCGATTGTTGCTCGATTTTCCTGAGAGCAAGAGCCAGCCAGTGGTAATGAGCAGCGCAAGTGTGCCTGCGCTTGCAGCACCGATAATGGTAAGTGATCCCATCTGTGCAGCTACAATGCCCCAGAATGCCCAGACCAATACCAACCCATATGCCATTTCACGATAGCGCAGGCTGATGAATAAGCCAATCACGGTGGCCACACCGATCAGCACGGCAGACCAGGTGGTTGCCGCCACCCCAAAACCTGACCAGTTCAAACTCACCAGCCATTGGCTGGTGTTGACAATGGTTGCCACCGTGATCCAGGCAAAAAAGATCGTGATAGGGAACTGCACGAACCAGTAAAAACGACGATCCTGCGGCCCCATCTTGTGGACAGTCAGGAAGGCCCAGGCCAGTGCAAGCAGTAGTAATGCCACGACCACAACACTGATACCAATGGGCATGTATGGTGTTAGTGCATTGGAAAAACAGGAAAGGATTATTGGCCAGGCAAGCATATTAAGACGCTGGTCATTGCGCTTCGATGGGAGTGCCTGATAGATAGCGAGCGCAACACAGCCCATAAAGATAGGCGCCCATATAGTAAAGGTGTACACAGCAGGTGATATGGCCGTGGGAAAATCATAGTATGTCGAAAATTCGCGTGGCTCAACGCCAGTAGCTAATCTCATGATTGGCAGCGAAAAAAGGTTGAATACAATCATACTGAACAAAGCACACACAATAGTAAGCTGTCGTGTGAAACCATGCATAAAGAAGCCCCTTTTCTTTGACTTACAAGTTGGTAAAATAAGTAGACAGAAAAGTATTCCTAAATATCACGATCAGTTGTGCGAAAGTTACATCCTTTTTTGGCATGTGTGGGCCAGACCAGAGCAACATCGACTAAGTAGCCGAGGGTTCAATCCGACTATTCCCCGATCTTCCTGACACCAAGAGCCAGCCAATCATTAACACCAAAGCAATGGTACATACGACGGCACTGGTGATGACGACAATGGCCCCATCCTGAGCCGCTACAATGCCCCAGAACGCCCAGACAAAGACCATGCCATATGCTGCCTCACGGTAACGCACACTCACAAAAATACCAATGAGTGTAGCCACAACAAGCAGTAGCGCGATCCACGTTGTCGCAGCAATACCAAACCCTGTCCAGTTCAACCTTGATAGTACCTGACCAACGTTGACAACAGTTGCGACAGTGGCCCAGGCAAAAAAGATCGTGAGTGGAAGCCGTGTCGTCCAGTAAAACGTTTTGTCTTGCGGCCCCATATGATAGATGGTCAGAAACGCCCAGGCCAGCGAGAACAACAAAGACGCGAATATGCGAGTGCATTCATGCAGCCGACATTGTCCACATCGAATTGAATGCGGAAATAAATCAGAACTTTGATCCTTGAAGAGAT
>JBCDFA010000323.1:0-9270 GCA_039178835.1 Chloroflexota bacterium | reverse complement strand
TATAAGTATCGTGAGTTCGATAATGAGGACGATTTTGAGTCACGGGATTTGGCTTCTGCTGGAGCAGGTGCAAGTACGTTCGATTTTGAGTTTCAAGGTACAAAATTTCATCCAGGAAATAATAGGCATTGGAAAACTCAAAGAGAAGGTCTAATCCGTGCTAGTAAAGTAGGAAGGCTCTTTAAATCAAAGAATAGTTTACGGTATAAGAGATACAACAGAGATTTTAGGGTCACTGAACTTCATAATACCTGGATGGATACAATTGTTGGCAGTTTCCATGAACCACGTCGGTATGTTGTCGAGACAAGCCCCAAGGTTATTCAGCGCTGCATTCTGATGACTACTGACCCAGGTGATCTGGTGCTCGACCCGACTTGTGGCAGCGGCACTACTGCCTACGTCGCGGAGCAATGGGGTCGTCGGTGGATCACCATCGACACCTCACGTGTCGCTCTGGCGCTCGCACGTGCACGGATTATGGGTGCGCGGTATCCGTACTATCTGCTGGCTGACTCAAAAGCAGGCCAACTCAAAGAGGCTGAAATTACCCGCACAGTTCCTGCGGAGACACCCACGTATGGGAACATTCGCCATGGTTTTGTCTATGAACGTGTCCCGCATATCACCCTTAAATCCATCGCCAACAACGCCGAGATCGATGTCATCTGGGAACGCTATCAGGAGTTGCTAGAGCCATTACGCGAACAGTTGAACCATGTTGTTGGGAATGGCAAAGCTGATTTTCAACTGTTGGAAGAATGGGACATTCCGCGTGAAAGTCCTACAGATTGGCCAGTGGAAGCCGAGCCAGTGCTTGCTGCGTGGTGGGAGCAGCGTATTTCACGGCAAAAGGAGATCGATGCTTCCATTCAGGCCAAGGCTGACCAGGAATTTCTCTATGATAAACCCTATGAAGACCGGAGTGTTGTGCGGGTGGCTGGCCCATTCACTGTCGAGAGTCTCTCGCCGCATCGGGTGTTGGTGGTTGATGAAGAGAACGAATTGCGTACCGAAGGCAAATTTATCGACGAGAAGCAGTCTGGTTATGGTGCTGCTGTTGATTTTACCTCGGTCATTCTGGAGAATCTCAAGACTGCCGGCGTACAACAAGCGCATAAGGAGGACCGTATCACCTTTTCATCATTGATGGGCTGGCCAGGGAAGTATATCAGTGCAGAAGGTCGTTATCTGGAAGGCGAAAACAGTCTGGAGCGACGAGCAGGTATCTTTATCGGCCCGGAGTTTGGCACTGTCCCACGCGCTGATCTTGTCGCAGCAGCACGAGAGGCTGGCGAGGCAGGCTTTGATGTGCTCATCGCTTGTGCGTTCAACTACGATGCACACTCGGCTGAGTTTGAGAAGTTGGGTCGTATTCCGGTACTCAAAGCCCGTATGAACGCCGATCTGCATATGGCCGACACACTCAAGAATACTGGCACAGGCAACCTCTTTGTCATCTTTGGTGAGCCGGATGTTGATATCGAAGACATTGGCGACAACCAGATTCAGGTCAAAATTCACGGTGTTGATGTGTTCCATCCACAGTCCGGCGAGGTGCGCGCCAGTGGTTCTGAGGGCATCGCGTGTTGGTTTATCGACACAGACTACAACGAAGAGAGCTTTTTTGTGCGTCAGGCGTACTTTCTTGGTGCTACCGACCCTTACAAAGCGCTCAAAACCACACTCAGAGCCGAGATTGATCAGGAAGCATGGGAAAGTTTGAACAGCGATGTCTCGCGCCCATTTGACAAACCAAGCTCGGGACGGATTGCAGTGAAGGTGATTAATCATTTGGGTGACGAAGTGATGAAAGTGTTTAGTGTTGGATGAGGAACATGGTCGTAGACGCGGCTTGGAGCCGTGTGACGGGGGAGCGATGGTATATGGTATAGATACGGCGGTTACAAACCGCCGCTACAGGACACGATCTCGCTGTAGACGCGGCGTGGAGCCGCGTGATATTGGTAAACCGCCGCTACGTGAGGGGAGATGTGGTGTGGAGCAACGGCGGTTACAAACCGCCGCTACGGTGGGGCATGGCGTAGACGCGGGGTGGAGCTGCGTGGCGGGGGTGGTATGGCGGATGGAACCCGCCGCTACGTGAGTTCGTGGGTGCGAGGTGCATCAACGGCGGTTACAAACCGCCGCTACGGTGGGGGAGGTGTGGCCGTAGGCGCGGCTTGGAGCCGCGTACCAGAGAGCCACGGTGGTTAGAACCCGCCGCGACGGAAGGAGAGTGATCGTAGACGCGGCGTGGAGCCGCGTGATATAAACCGCAACGGCGGTTACAAACCGCCGCTACGTGAATTGATAATGGGTCTGTTATGAGTGTGATGAGGATATGCCAATGGAGTTTCGTATTTCAGATACCTTTACCGATAGCCTGAACAAGTTAACGTCACAAGAGAAAACAGCAGTCAAAACGACTGCATTCGATCTACAACTCAATCCAGCCCATCCAGGATTACAGTTTCATCGTGTTGATCGTGCCAAAGATCCTCATTTCTGGTCAGTGCGAGTCAATCGCGACATTCGCTTGATCGTGCACAAGACGGATGCCAGTCTGCTACTCTGCTATGTCGATCATCACGATGCTGCGTATTCGTGGGCTATGCGGCGCAAGATTGAACGCCATCCCAAAACTGGTGCGGCCCAGTTGGTAGAAGTTCGAGAACGGGTTGATGAAGTGCCAATCTTCAAACCAGTGGAAATGGAATCACCAACACTCGAAAAATCATTACTGTTTACAGACACATCCGATGATACGTTATTGAGTTATGGAGTTCCTACCGAATGGTTAGTTGAAGTACGTCAAACTAACGAAGACACTCTTTTTGATGTTGTTGAACATTTGCCTCAAGAAGCCGCCGAAGCACTGCTGGAGTTAGCAACTGGTGGCAAACCGCAATTTTCCGTTTCTTTTTCAGAGGACAGCGATCCTTTTCACCACCCCGATGCTCAACGTCGCTTTCGTGTATTACTCAATGTGGAAGAACTGGAACGTGCGTTGGAGTTTCCATGGGAAAAGTGGACTGTTTTTCTCCATCCAGCCCAGCGTCATTTGGTCGAGCGCAACTACAACGGACCAGTCCGTATTTCTGGTTCAGCTGGAACCGGCAAAACCATTGTAGCGCTTCATCGAGCAGTGTTTATAGCGCGGCAACATCCCGAGGCACGGGTAGTACTTACTACTTTCTCGGAAGCATTAGCAAATGCCCTGAACAACAAACTTCTACGGTTGGTTGGCAATGAGCCGCAGGTGCGTGATCGTATCAACATTCATTCGACCAAGGAGTTTGCCTACGATCTCTATACAAGTGCTTTTGGTGTGCCTGCTATGGCAACATCAGATATGGTGCGTTCATTTCTTATTCAGGCCGCAGCTACAGTAACTGGCCATCGTTTTTCCGAGCATTTTTTATGGAGTGAGTGGACTGATGTTGTTGATAGTTGGCAATTGGACACGTGGGAGGATTATCGTGATGTGCCGCGTCTGGGTCGCAAAACACGTATTGGTGGCAAGCAGCGCGAGACACTCTGGTCGATCTTTGAGCAGGTGCAAGCTCAACTTGCACAGCATCAATTACTCACTTGGTCAATGCTCTTTCGCCGTGTAAGTGACTATCTAGCAGAGCATAATGAGCGTCCCTTTGATTTCGCTATCGTTGATGAAGCGCAAGATCTGGATATAGCAGAGTTGCGCTTCCTGGCTACTTTTGGACATCATCGACCGGATAGTCTCTTCTTTACAGGGGATTTAGGCCAGCGTATCTTTCAACAGCCTTTCTCCTGGAAGATGGTAGGTGTAGATATTAAAGGTCGATCATATTGGCTGAACATCAACTACCGCACAAGTCATCAAATTCGACAACAGGCTGATCAATTACTCCCTGTATCACTTTCCGATGTAGATGGTAATGTTGAGGAACGAAAGGGAACTATCTCGATTTTCAATGGCCCACTGCCTATCATTGATACCTTCGACAGTGTGGAGGATGAATCTCAGTTTGTTGGCAGGTGGATTACAGAACAACTTGCCTCTGGTATTCAACCGGGAGAAATCGGCATTTTTGTCCGTACAAAGCGGGAGCTGCCCCGAGTATCGTCAGCAATTGAAATTGCTGGAGTATCATCTGTCGAATTAGATGATCAAGTTACACCTGAGCCAGAGTGTATTGCTGTCAGTAGTATGCATTTAGCAAAAGGTTTGGAGTTTCGAGCAGTTGCGATTATGGCTTGTGATGATGAGATTATCCCTTTACAGGAGCGTATTGAACAAGTCAGCGATGTTTCAGATCTTGAGGAGGTTTACAACACTGAGCGTCACCTTTTGTATGTTGCTTGTACACGTGCGCGAGATATTCTGCTGATTACTGGAGTCGATCCGGCATCTGAGTTTTTGGATGACTTAAAGCAGTAGTATCTACCACACTATTCCTGTCTGTTGCGCGGCTGCAAGCCGCGCCTACAATTCTACTTCACCTTTTGTTGATGAGTCGTAGCGGCGGTTTGCAACTGCCGAACTGCCCAAGCCCATCTGGCTATGGTTCAATTTATTGTTTGCCTAATTGCGCGGCTGCAAGCCGGGCCTACAGAACAACTCTAAGGTGATATGGTTGCCCTCTTTGATGGAGGTAGCGGCGGTTTGCAACCGCCGATCAATATACTATCTGCCGGATGACCTACGCGGCTGCAAGCCGCGCCTACAAGTGCATCTAGCCCCCTCACCGTCGCGCTGGTTTGGAACCGTCGTGCTAGCTAAAGCCCTTCAAACGGCAAGATTGACCATACACGAGGGCGTAGCACATCTTCAATCACATCCAGCATTTCTGCCGGAGAGGTTGTTAGGAATGGTTGTGGTAACTCCTTGTCCTTTCCTCCTCGCACAATCAGCAATGGCGCAGTACGATCCTGTGGGATTTCAGCCAATTCCTGTGCACGTAACAGGCCATCTGGCAACCCCCCAAGCTGATCGACTAGACCATGCTCCAATGCCTCTGCTCCTGTCCACACGCGACCACCGGCAATCGGCTCAAGTTGCTCTTCGTCGATACCACGTCCTTCGACGACTCGCTGCTTGAAATCACTGTAGGTCGAAAACATCTGCGTTCGTAGTGCCAGCCGTTCGCTCTCGGTTGGTTCACTACCTATGGAAAGGAGGCCACTGTTCGCGCCACGGCTGAGCACAACGGTATTGATGCCTGCTTGTTCCAGTAGGCCTGCTGCCACTGGCCGTAGCGACACTACACCAATGCTCCCTGTAATGGTCCCTGGCTGTGCAATGATCGATGCTGCTGGGGCTGCGATATAATATCCCCCGGATGCAGCCGCATCGCCCATAACAACGACAACTGGTTTCTTCTGCTGAAGTCGCAGCGCCTCACGCCAGATCAGATCTGATGCAAACGCATCACCTCCCGGCGAGTTGACATAAAGAATAATTGCTGCAATACGACGGTTGCGCTCAGCTTGGCGAATAGCCTGAATAATCGTATCCGACCCGGCCTGCTGGCCACCCAAAAGTGGGAGCGGTACAGGGAGTTCGCGGCTTGCCCCGCGCATAATGGCTCCCTCAACCGTGACGACGCCAACCAGTTTACGTCGAATACGAGCATACTGTTTTCGCAACACGCTCTCTGCATCGTCCCATAACATGATGATTGGCTTGCGATCCTCAGTTGTGAAATGCTCCTCAAATTCATCTTCATAACGCAGAGCATCAACCAAACCGTGTTCAAACGCCACTTTTCCACTAAATGGTGCCTGATCAATCAGGCTGCGTACAGCATCGGGGGATAGTGTGCGGCCTTCACTGATGCCTTGCACTAGACGATTAAAGCGCTGGTCCAGAAGTCTTTCGAGTTGTTCACGATTTTCTGACGAAATATCTGAGTTTATAAACTGCTCACCTGCAGATTTGTATGGCGAAACCGACTCCACCACCGCAGAAATACCAACTTTTTCTAGAGCATCTTTAAGGAAACGCACTTCGGAGCGTAGCCCAATGATGCTAAAAGTCGTTGTCGGCGGTGCAATGATCTCATCTGTAGCACAGGCAACATAATAGTCCGCATTATCGAGACTCATCACATATGCTACGACACGTTTACCAGTGGAGCGGAAGTGAGCCAATTCGTCACGTAGACTTTGCAGGGTGGCCCAGCTTGCCTCAAGTCCATTAAGCTTGAGTATAATGCCCTTCGTGTTGGGATCGTCACTGATCCGCTGGAGTCGCCGTCGGAGTTCTTGCAGACTCAATGGTGTAGATCGTCTGAGCACACGGCGTTGCACAAATGAAATTGTCTCGGGAAGTTCGGGGAGACCACCACTTAACTCTAGCTGGACATAATCGACTCGACGGCGAAAAAGGCGCAACCATGTGTTCCCAAACCAGCGGTACAGATTCACACATCCTAATATCAGTAAACCAATCATATTGTTGTTTTAGCACCAATCCAGGCTAGCATGATATTACTTCCGATTGAAATCAACAAAGCGATATCCTGTTCCTCGTTCCGTCAGAATATACTGTGGATCAGCAGGATCTTCTTCAATTTTTTGACGCAGATACGTGACATACAGCCGTAAATAGTGGGTCTCATCACGGTATTCTGGTCCCCAGACCCGACTTAGGAGCATCTCATGAGTCATCACATATCCAGCATTTTGTACAAGATGGTAGAGGAGGCGATACTCTGTCGGACGTAAATTAATACGTTCCCCATTGACCAACACCTCACGGCGTGCAAAGTCGATAGTCAACCGCTCATCAACATGGACGGATGTCTGTGGTGTGGGTGGTGCTGCATAATGCCGACGGAGAACAGCCCGAATACGGCTCACCAACTCACGATGGCTAAATGGTTTTCCGACATAGTCATCTGCGCCAAGCTCTAACCCCTTAATCCGATCTTCTTCATCATCTTTCGCGGTCAGGATCAGTACTGGTGCCTGGGAAAATTCACGTAATCGCCGCAAGGTCTCAAATCCATCCATGCCGGGCATCATAATGTCGAGCAGAATGACATCTGGTAATTCCTCACGTACTTGATCAATTGCATCACGTCCATTTGTCGCACTCAGGACCCGACAACCCTCCAGCTCAAGATTCATTCGCATAAAATTAATCATGCGTGTCTCATCATCAACTACAAGAATTAGTTTATCTTTCAGTTCTGACATACGTTGTCTCTTTCAATCATCGTTTTAATATCATTTGGCAGCACATCTTATGTGCCTCCTGTATGTTTTGAGTCTGTATCTTGGTGCCGACTATCTGGTAGAGAACGAGGTTGAATGACAATCTCATTTGTTTTTGTGAGTGGAACTATTGGTCCTTCTTGAGGCGACTCTACTACTTCTGTTTCAATATCTGCGAGTTGGGGAGTTGCCAATCCTATTGTAAATGAGAACCGTGAACCACTTCCGGCGGGACTTTCGACCCAGATCCGTCCACCATGAGCTTCTACAATTGCTTTGGAAAGAAATAAACCAAGCCCTGTTCCCTGTGTTGTGCGCCGTAACCGATTATCAGAACGATAAAATCGCTGAAACAGTTTCGCCTGCTCTTCAGGTGAAATACCAATGCCCTGGTCGCGTACTGAAATGATAGCATGGCTTGATTCGACCCGCCCGGTAATACGAATAGTTCCACCATCAGGACTATATTTTACCGCATTCGATATCAGATTCTCAAGGACAGTGCGAATTCGTTCATAGTCAGCATGTACAGGTGGAAAGTCGTCGGAAAAACGCAACTCAAATGTGAAATGTTCACCAGCTTGTGTCGCGAATCGTTCAGCAACCTGCCGTGCGAGGGAGAGAAACGACCAGTCTGTCATTTCGAGACGCATCCCGCCAGCTTGTATCCGTGATGTGTCGAGCAGATCCTGAATCTGGTCTGCTAAACGATCTGCTTCTTCGATGATAACCTGTAACCCATCGCGTATTGTCGATTGATCCCACTCAACATCCTCACGACTCAGAGTCTCTGCATAGCCCTTAATGATACTAACTGGCGTCTTTAGCTCATGTGACACCACCGAAATAAACGTATTTTGCATCTCTGACTCGATTTTTTGATCGGTGATATCACGGACATTGGCTATAGCACCAAGAAATTCTCCTTGTGGTCCTAACTGTACCGCATAGCGACTTTGAACGTAGCGCCGACGATTATCGCGTGCTTCGATCCATCCTTCAACAACAGGGTTGGGAGGTGGTGGTTTGCGTTGTAAAGGACAATCAATGAGACATATATTGCCTCCTTGCTCATTCCGCATTCCCAGCACTTCAGCACAAGGTCGGCCAACCGTTTCTTCACGTGGCCAACCAGTTAACATTTCCATGGTTCGGTTAAATGTTGTGATACGCCATCTATTATTAAGGATCATGACACCATCGGCACTTTGTTCAATCAGGGCATCAAGTTGTTGTTTTTCTTGTAATACACTTTGATATAACCGTGCGTTGGTTACTGCAATAGCTGCTTGATCTGCAAAAGCTGTTAACAACTCACGTTCCTCTCGAGTAAATGCAACATTCAAAGCAGCACGAAACACATAGATAACTCCAACAGAGGTACCATAAAAAACTAACGGAAGTGCAACAACCTGGCGTAGTGGTAGTCCTACTGTAGTGGCTATTTCACGCAGACGTTGCCCAAGAGTTTGATTATCATCGAGCGATACCTGTAGAAGTGGATCGAAGGCAGGCCAAGCCTCGACAGGTAGCTGTGAGGCAGCTCGTATACGTGTATTGCTACTATCTTCATGAAGTGCTATCAAGCCTGAGGTGCCTGCCAAAAGATCAACCGCTACCTCGATAACTTGGTTTAACACGCTGGTCAGATCAAGCTGTGCGGTAAGCGCTCGACTAATCTGGAGCAAGAACTCACGTTGACGTAAGCGTTGATCGATCAAGAGCCTACATTCTTTCTGTAAACTTTGAGAACTCTGATATATGGAATAAGCATAGCTTTTTGGGTGTACTACTTTAGTATTGCGTACATATCATTTTAACACAAGCTCTATATGCTGCCTAATGGCATCTTTAGAAACAAGTAACACCTTTTGTATGCGGTCATATTTTGTATGTGGTCATATAAAGTAAGTGATCTGGTCTTTTATGATAAGTGATGTGATCATTTTTTGAACGCTATTGTGTCGATTTTCACATGTGACACGCCGGATAATGTCAAAGGTAATTATAGATGTTCTCTATGCATGCACACATTTTTCTTTTGGAGAATCCTAAGTAAGAAGAGGT
>JBCDFA010000322.1:0-9313 GCA_039178835.1 Chloroflexota bacterium | reverse complement strand
TCACGAATGAGACGCGTAAACTGCTCCGCTCGATCAAGTTCTGCCAGAGACAACTGACGTGGATCAAAAGACGTGTATGGTCGCACCGGATCGAACTTGACTGCTGTAAAACCCTGTGCAGCATACTCAGCCGCTCGTTCTGCTGCGAGATACGGATCGACATAGACATCGCTCTGGTCCGTCGACTTTGGATAAATATAGGTGTATGTGCGTAGTTTCTCGCGGACCTGACCACCCAACAGTTCATAAATCGGCTTCTGCACTTCCTTCCCGATAATGTCCCAACAGGCCATTTCAATCGCACTCAATATACCCGCAATCGATGTATCGGGGCGCTGAGTGTAGCCCGTCGAGTAGATAAAACGCCACAACTGCTCAATCTTGAACGGGTCCGCACCAAGCACATACCGTTCAAACACATCCTGTATCATTTGAACAACGATAGTTGGATGAAAAGGAATGCCATACGCCTCACCAAATCCCGCGCTGCCATTGTCCGTCGTGAGCTTCACAAAAACCCAGTACGGGCCACCAAATTGGGGTGGCGGATTCTCGACAACAAATGTCTGTAACTCAATAATTTTCATGGTATATGCTTTTCTTTACTCAACATCATATAGACATCAAAACATAATGACATTACGCAATGCCTCACCCTGTGTCATCGAATCAATGGCCTCATTGATCTGATCCAGCGAATACCGCGCCGTGATCAACTCGTCCAGTTTCAACCGATCATGCTGGTAGAGCTCGACCAGCTTTGGGATATCGATACGAAGTCGGGTAGACCCCATCTTGCTTCCAAGGATACGTTGGCCGTTGCCGGCCAGATCGGCTGCTTCAATTGGCAACTTAACCCCACTGGCAGGCATTCCAACCATGACCAGTGCACCGGCCTTTCGTAATAACGTCATACCCTGTTCAATAGCCGCACCGCTTCCCACCGTCACAAACACATAATCCGCACCACGCCCATGTGTGAGTGCATGGACGGCCTCCGCAGGATGTTCTTCGGTGGGATTGATGGTATGGGTTGCACCAAAGGCCCTAGCTACCTCAAGTTTACTGTGTACCAGATCGACCGCAATAATTGGCTGTGCACCAGCTAATGCCGCCCCCTGAATGCTGTTCAGACCCACACCTCCGGTACCGATGATAACAACACTGCTCTCCGATGGCACCTGCGCCGTGTTGACGACCGCCCCCAGTCCAGTGATTACACCACAAGCCAACAGTGAGGCGCGATCCAACGGCATCTTCTCGGGCACTACCATCAACTGTGACTCATGAACGACCACAGCCTCCGCAAATGCCCCTGTTCGCATCCCCTGATGGAGTACATGGCCGGTACGTGTTCGCAAACGGCTTTCACCGTCGAGGGCAAAACTGGCCTCACACATATGCGACTCACCACGAGCACAGAAGTAGCAGTGTCCACAGGAACGCAGCAACGATACAATGACCGGATCACCTGGTTTGACCAGGGAAACACCAGGGCCAACATCGGTCACCACACCAGCAGCTTCGTGCCCATAGACTGCCGGAAGCACACCGCCCCACGCTCCACTCATGTAATGAATATCGCTGTGGCAAATGGCGCAGGCCGTCAGTTCGACCAAAACCTCACCATGCTGAGGTGCATCCAGTTCAATCTCTTCCACCTCTAGTGGTTGTCCAAATGCATAACAAACTGCAGCTTTTACACGCATGTGTTCCTCCAAAGAACAATATCACATCACTATTTCATTCACTGCACTTGGACACTCGATTGACGTCGCGTAGAGACATACCAATCACGGATGGCGAAGGGCAGATAGACGATTACAAAAGCAACCACACCAAGACCAACCATGCTGAAGATGTACCATGGCCATGGACCAAGATGGTCAATTAACGAGGAGAATTCAGGAGTACGGGCGACAAACATATAGTTCCCACCGGTCAGCCAGTTGGCCACGCCCGCGATGACCAGAAGACCCAACGTGGCAATCGTGGCGCGCACAACGGAGGACCAGTATGGGCGATATCCGTAGGCCATCATCATAAATACTACAGCTACTTGGGTCACCCCGTGTGATGTAAAGAAGATAATAAAGACAAAGTGTGGAAACCCAAAACGTCCGATATCCGGGGTAATTAACGCCTGTGTAACTCCGGCCATAGCCCAAAAGTAGAGCACTTCAAAAAGCCGATAGTTTTTCGTCCATAACAGCACTGCACACAGAAAATTGGCAAATGTACACAGATGCAAAGGCAGGGTGTACGCAACCGACCAGATACCTACCGCATAATTCCACCATTGCCATGCAATCAGATTCAGTAGCGAAAAAATAGCTAATCCATGACGCACAGCTTCAATCACCCCTGATGATCGATCACGACGTATGCCTGCAACAACTGCAAAACAGGACAACAAGACCAGCGCAATTGATGTCAGGTGGATAGCCGAAAAGAGGACAAATGGTGGACCGTCATACGAAAATGTAAAGAATTGCTCTAATATAATGCACCTCGTGTTATTTTGTTGTTGCGATTATAACATCCTCAAAGGGCATTGAGAATATAGATCTGTGCAAGGTATACTGTTATCACATCTCTACTGTAGACTATAACAAAAACAGATATGAATGGAAAGGGGATATAACCATGCAGGATGGCACTTGTCCTAAATGTCGTAATACAGATATTCGTGAGCGAATGAATATGCCCATTAAAGGGATGGAAGGTATAAATCAATAGACACTCAACCAGATCGAGCTTATTGGACTGGTCGAATCATCTTCTGAGTAGGGCAAAATGAAAGGGCCAACACCACGCAGCGTTGACCCTGAATCCTACACCAAACTCAAAAGCATGTACTTATGGTCCTTGCCAACGTGTCAGTTGCTCACGACCTAACAGACCCAACTGAACCTCGTTTGGCGTGCCAGCAAATTCTGAGAAATATTCCAACCGTGCACGTTGGAAATACTGAACCGTGTAAAGCTGGTCGCTATTTGGGCGCTGTGTCTCAAACGGCTCAGTAATTGGCTGTCCCATGAGTTCAACACCACCAAGCGCCTGCCAACGCTGCAAGAACGGTGGACAGATGCTATGGCCTGTTTCAGGGAAGAACTGACACTCAGGGGGCGCCCCCTCAACCTTCGGCAAGGCATTCCAATCAATACCAAAACGGGCCAGAATTGTTTCGCCCAACAATCCTAATTGCACGGCATGTGGTGTGCCAGCCAGTTCAGGGAAGTACTCAAAACGAGCACGCTCAAAATACTGCACCGAACGTGGTATACCAGTTACACTATCCGGCTCAATGATTTCTTCGGTGATCGGATAACCAAAACGATCCAAGCCACCGTTGGCACGCCAGAAAGCCTGAAACGCTCCACCAATTGAATGGCCGGTCAAAGGAAAGAACTCATCACCAAGAGGCGGCGTATCATACTCCACATACACAGGGGAACCCTGCTCATCAAGCTGGAGATTCAGCACTCCATTCTCTGGGTAAATGACATATCGTGCTCGCCCATTCCAGTGGCGCACTAACGCCTCACGACAATCACAGGGTATCTGAACAGTCTGATAAGATGTGTCCGTATTCCACATGACATCAACCCGACGATTACCCCCAAAGCGGTACCAATACGTTGCTGGCATATCAGCACGAGCACCATTGGCAATCACTTCCTGAAGGGTTAGACCACGAAGCTCAGTGGTCATAGCACGATAGGCAAGGAACGACGGCTTGCGAAGGTTGGGTTGATTTGCGTCAAGCGGGAAGGTACGTCGAATCAAGCCAAAGTGCAGTTCATGAAAGGTGCTATCATACACTGGTTGGTCATACTGAGCACCAGGGATCGTATCGTCCCGGAAGCCATACCAGAAGATCTTCTCAATACTCGGATGTGCTAAGGCCATAATGTAGAGGCGTGCCAGGAACTGGGCCTGTTGATCTTCACCAACCCCTAAGCCCACCGAGTTTGAAGCCCATCCCATCTCAGTGAGCCAGACCGGTTTAGCCCCATAACGCGCAATCAATGAGTCCAGGCGATTCATCTCATCAGCAAATGTCTGTTGATTATCACGGCGCCATGGTGCACCTTCCGGTGCATCGGGGCGATAGGGGTGTATAGCAACGATGTCAAACAATCCCCAACCACCGAGTTGCCCCACACGGTCAAGGTAGTCGAAATAGTCATATGTGGTAGGTGAAGGTGGGTAGCTCCAGACACTTACTAATCCGCCCAAAACAATTGTTGCTTCAGGATCAGCGGCTTTAGCAGCATCACGTGCAGTTCCCAACACACGGATATAGTGTTCAATAGTGTAAAGTCCACTCTCGTAGCCCGAAGTCGTCAAGTTTGGCTCATTCCAGATTTCCCAATGTTTGATCGCGCCGCTACGCCCGTACCGTGCCACGGTTTGATAGACGTAGTTGCCCCAATCATCAATCCAGGCATCAAGTGGGGGATTCTGGCCTTTGAACCAGGCTGGATTATAGTTCAGTAAGCCGAGCATGTTAATGCCGTTCGCGGCAAGAGTGTTGATACTCGTATCATAATCGTACAGGCCGCCTTCATCACCTTTCCAGCGAAACGGACCACCGGGCTCAAACTGGACCTGATCCCAGAATATCTCCTCACGAGTCCATTGTACGCCTGCTTCGCGTAGTAATTGGACATAGGTTCCAATTTCATCAGTACGTACACGATTCGCCGTTGCGGTAGCCATCCCAAAAGGACTACTTTTATCACGCCAGGGAGATGGATTGGCATCGGCAGGTTGAGCAGGAAGGATCAAAAACGAAAGAGCCACACAAAGGAATACACCCAGAACAACACGACGTGTGGAACGCCTAAGCATACAAACCTCCTCTCATAGCCACCGCCACATCGCTTATCAGACCCCATTGGTGCGACACAGGTGCTAGTGGTCTATGACGCGCCTATCTTACCACAACGATTCAAATTATCCCGAGAATCAAGATAAGATTTTTGTAAGCTTTTAGGTTACTACTGTGTCTGATAGGTTGTTGTCACGAAAGATATACTCATTGATGGTGGGGAAAACTATGTTTCTTGAGACAGCTTCATTTCTAAATCAAGTTGAATCAGATAATTTTGCATAAAAGCGACCAGTGGTTCAGCTATCTTTTTCGCAGTAGCGGTCTGCAAATTCTCAAAACAACTCACCTGAAAATTAATTTGGTCTACAACACAAGAACCAATTCCAACCCCATTCTTAAATCTAGAGGTAAAGTCAGCACTACTCATACGCCAGGTCTCGCCTTTGACATTGACAGGATCATACTCAGTCAACATATGTTTAGATGTCCAAGCACGCATAATTCCCACAGCCCCAAACAGATCAAGCATATCAGCATCGCGCAGAAGATCACCCAATACCCCGCCACCAGTGAGTGAACTATGATAACGAATAGCTTCAGCAATCATAGTAATCTCCGAAGCGGCAAATAAGTGATGTTCAGTTAGAAACTGTGTGGCAAGTTCGGCTCCCACCTGTGCATGGTCACGGCGATGTTCAACATAGGCCAAACCGATATCGTGCAATAGGGCTGTAGCTTCTACAATCTCCAGATCGGAAAACCTCTCCTCATAAGCAATCAGAAGCGCCCAACGCCGCACCCGATCCACATGTTTGAAATCGTGGGCCAGCTTCAGATGGGGATATTGAAAGTTCTCCATCACCCGAAAGACATGCTGCTCGATCTGTTGTGTGCGTGACATTTGGAATCCTATCAATCATACACTGAAGTGATGTAGACAAAACAGAAAAGGAACCAATGCTTTTGCACTAGTTCCTCTGCTGAAAATTTGCAAGGCTGCTATGAGTTACTCATAAATCCACGCATCAAGACTCCGTTCTCCTGCGACGAGTTCGTCATTCGAGAAGAAAAGTGCAACTTCTTGTGCCCCGTTCTCAGGAGAGTCAGAAGCGTGAATGAGATTACGTCCTATTTCAAGGGCAAAATCACCCCGGATGGTACCAGGGGTTGCTTGGGTAGGATTGGTTGCGCCAACCATTGTACGTACAGTTGATACCACGTCTTTCCCACTCACAACAATCGTAATAACAGGACCTGACGTAATATATTCTACTAGAGATGTAAAAAATGGTTTTCCTTCGTGAACTCCATAATGACGGCGCGCAAGGGATTCGTCGATTTTCATCAACTTCATGCCAGTCATCTTTAGACCACGCTGTTCAAGACGCGAGATGATCGGACCTACAAGGCCACGTTGTACCGCATCAGGCTTTAAGATGATAAGGGACTGCTCCATAATGTAATAATTTCTCCCCAGACCAAATAATTACAGTATCCAATACAATTACTACTAAATTGGAACGGCTTCATTTATACGTTTAGCGGCCCGGCGCATCTCCATCTTCACAAGACCAAGATTCACCATACGCTGTGTGATGACTACCAAAAGAATATTGTACTTTGACTCTAGCATCAGAATTGAACCTTGTTCAGCATCAATAATTGTATCGACAAGAGTTCCGACTCCAATGCGCTTTGTCGCTTTATCAATCTCACCAAAGACAGCAGCAGACATTGCACCTAGAATCTCGGCATCTTCTTCATCTAAAAGGGTACTGGCAACTACCAGACCGTCTTTGCCAACGAGCAGGCCTCCGATAACGCCTTCCACTCGGATCAAGTCTTCGACGATCCGTCGCATTGTTTTAACCTTTCCTTCCGAGGGTCGATTGGTTCACGATCATTTTACCAATAATATAGTAACACATGAGACATCTCAATGGTTATTACCTGAAAATGTCCAACTGTATTCTTCCATAGCTTCCTGAAATCGACCTTGTTTCGAATACGCATCACCTAAAGTACGATGTAACCTTTGGAGAGTTCGCCGATCAGACTGATCGACATCAAGTATCAGGTCTTGCAAATCCTCCACCACATCATCTAACAACGTATTATTTTTAATAAGCTGCTTGTACTGTTGCACCGCCATATCTGTGCTACCAGTCTGACCACTAATACGGGCTACCGATAAACGCAATATATGGTTATGTGGTTCTGCCGCTAGGCGATCCATGTACATATTAAGTTCTGGAGAAACTGATGCGTCGATCTGTTCAGAGTCGTGCTGCATCTTGGCAGAATGTCCCTGATTGTCCTGAGAGGAAGGTTGTTGCGTCAGATCATCTTGACGTGGCAAGTCAGTTTCTGATTGGCGCGATATCTCATTTTTTTGTTCATTAAGAGAAACCGGCGCTTCTAGATCAATATCATTGCTTGTTGTATCGGGCTGGTTGGTTTTACTATCTATGTCATTGGAAAGATTCAACTCGGTGAAGGAGAAAGGATGAATATCATGAGTATCATCCCCAGCACCCAACATGCCATCACCACTAAATGAGTTTGTGCTTTGTGATGATGATGATAACGCAGATTGATCATCTCCAAATGTAATATCGTCTTCACTTGAAGATGACTCTACCCCTAAAGATGATATTTCATCGTCAGAAAGTCCCAATTCTGATAGCGAGAATGGAGTCATATTCGGTTCTTCAAGAACGGAATCATACTGTGATTGAGGGCTACTTATTTCACCGATACCATCCTCGATATCATCTGCATATTCGTCATTCATATCGATAATTTCATCGCCGTCACGAATCTGTATACTCGCCTCGTGTAAAACGCGACCAACCTCTTCAATACGATCTGCTTCTGCTTCAGGGTCTTCAAAATGTGCAATGATATCAGCAATATCGATAAAACCCTGTCTACGACCTAAACTGACTAACTGATCAATTACCGGATCTGTATCCAAGGAAGGCTCTTCGACAACGTCGGTGTTTTCCTCAGACAAATTAACTGAAGATATTGGTGGTGTAGATTTAAGTTCGTCAGAAGCTTCACCACCAATATCAAGGCCAGCTAACTCATCTTCCGTAATACCTAAACCTGTTGCTGCAGAATCATCATTCTCAGATGCTCCCAATCCAAGAGCCGCAATCTCATCATCAGAAAGGCCTAAATCTGATAATGAAAACGGTTTCAGGTCAGACATCATCAACGAATCTTCGCTAGCAGATAAAGTTTCACTCCCTGAGGTATCAGTGTCCAAGTCAATCTCTTCTTGACTTGCTAAATCAATATTTTCTTGAGCTACATCTTTAATATCATCCAATCCACCGTCTATTGACTCAGGTACTGATGGCAAGGTATCTTCTATTGGCTGATCCGATATAGTCTGAGTGGAATAATCCATGGTGCTATTCTGTTCACCAAATGTTATACTGTCAGATTGTGCTTCTCCACCTAAACCAAGAGCCGCAATCTCATCATCAGAAAGGCCTAAATCTGATAATGAAAATGGTTGCACCTCACCTGAAGATATAGCTGCTTCTAAACTTTCAAACTCTTGTGATGATTGTAGAGATTCAGTATCAGTTGAATCTGCTCCGGTCGACAATGAGGGCAGGTCATCTGTATCGCTATCATCCCGAAGAGAAACATTGTCAACTGAGAAAAGAGAAATACCATCATCAGAACTCTGGCTTACTTCTTCAGCTGATAGTGAGCTATTCTCAGATCCATCTGATTCATCTGTCGGTGTGGATGGATCGGATTGTTTACGTTGTTTTAATTTGGCAAATATTGATAAACCTTCCTCAACATCAATATCTTCATCCGATGTCAGAAAGTTTCTTTCTGATCGCTGTGGAGGTTCTTGCCAGCTGTAGCCCTGGGTTTGAGATAGACTATCATCACTAGATTGTTCTCGACTCTCTGGATGAACAATATCCCTATCCTCATTTTCAATATTTGCCACCGCATCATCTAGCGAAAATGGCTGCAACGAAGAGGATAAATCATTAACAGGAAGTGTACTGTCGCCCACACCACTCATATCAATTTCGTCTAACGAAAAAGGTTGTAATTCAGATGGAACTTCATTTGAGGTATCAACAGGACCAATTGATAATGCTGATGCTCCGATGTCCGTTGCCTTCTGGTCATCTACCTCATTGGTCTTTGAAGATGACTGAAGATCATCCAAGCCGTCTATATCTGTTTGGCTTAATCCCAGTTCCTCCAGCGAAAATGGGGCTAAGTCAGGCTCCATCTCACTACCACTACTCCCTTCTCCTACATCTGTTGAACTATCGCCCGTCGGCAAAGGTGCCTCTGCTCGTGCTTCTCCACCCAAGCTGTCTAGGCTGTCTATCTCTGCTTGGCTTAATCCCAGTTCCTCCAGCGAAAATGGGGCTAAGTCGGGCTCCATCTCACTACCACTACTCCCTTCTCCTACATCTGTTGAAC
>JBCDFA010000321.1:0-9327 GCA_039178835.1 Chloroflexota bacterium | reverse complement strand
TATAGATACTGCCCTAAAGAACACTTATTAGAGAGAAGGTACGTAAATGCAACGCATCAAATTGCTCGTAGGACTGCTGGTCGGCTTTGCTGGACTGATAATATCATTTGCTGTGTTGCCATCTGCTCATGGTGTGTTCAACACCACCGATACAGCTTTGGCAAACGAAACCTCTGTCACAAACACGGCAAACTTTAGCAGCGGACTAAATGCCTGTACTGCACCAATTCAACCAGTGCAGTTATCCAACCCCACCGTCGTGACCAACTGTACACAGGTGGGTCTGCAATCTGCACTTGATGAAGGTGGCCATATCCGCTTCAGTTGTGGCACAGGTTACACCACAATCCCGCTTGACACACCACTTCGCACCAACGGCAAAGATACTGTCATCGATGGTGGTGGATCGGTAACACTTGATGGTCAGAACAAGACTAAAATCCTAATCAAGCCATTTAGCCCTGAGGAAAACACCCTCACCATCCAGAACATGCGCTTCATCAACGGGCGTGCCCCGACTGGCGGCGAGCTGGCTGAAGAATCAGGTGCTGCGATCACGTCAGGTAGCCCAGGCACGCGCCTGCACATCATCAACTCGACGTTTGAAAACAATAACACAACCAATGTCACCAGTGCCGATAATCAGGGTGGCGCCATCTTCTCCAACAATTCATACGAAACGATCATCTCGGGCTCTGTTTTCACTAACAACTCAGCCGGGAATGGTGGTGCGATTGGCGGATTGGCCACCGGTATGATCGTCTACAACTCTCGTTTTGAGGATAACAGCGCCGTTGATACGACACAGGGCGGCATCGTGCGCGGGTATGGTGGTGCGCTTCACCTCGATGGTGTCACCAATAGCTATAACTCTGACTCCAACAAAATCTTTCACGTCTGTGGATGTGAGTTTGAAGGAAACACTGCTATTCGTGGTGGTGGCGCCATTGGTTCTGTCGTGTCCGACAACAAGGGTACCAAGGCCACCTTTGAACGCTCAACTTTCACCGACAACGAAGTAACTGGTCTCAATGGCGAATATGGTCAGGGCGGCGCAATCTATCATATCGAAGACGATCATGATGGCGGTCGTAACGAGGACAATCTGGAGATTTCCCAGGTAACCTTTAGTGGTAACCGTACAGGTCGTCAGGGTGGCGCAGCCTGGTTGTACATTCTGGGCAATGGAACAGTGGTGAACTCAACCTTTGATGATAATCGCACTACTGCACCACCGAACACTGTCGGTCAGGGAGGTGCAATAGCCATCACCCTTGGGAAGATCGACATCGTCAACTCAACTTTCGCCAACAACCATGCCGCCTATCAAGCTGGTGGAGTCCATGCTGGTGGAGGCAACGATCCCGACCGTGTGGTCACACTTCAAAACACCATTTTTTACAACAACACTCTGAATGAGCAGACCCAGCCATCGCCGACCGAATGGCAAGGGTATCATACCAACCGACCACTTGAAGATAAGGGACAAAACATCCAGTATCCACGACTCAAACCGACTTACGATAACGATGTGAATAACAACATCACTGCCGATCCGATTTATCAGGATCCGTTGCTTGGCCCTCTGAGCGACAATGGCGGTATCAACGCAACGATGGCGCTCCAGGAAGACAGCCCGGCAATCAACGCAGGTGCAAATGGTTGCCCTTCGGTTGATCAGCGTGACGCGACGCGGGTAGGTCAGTGCGATATTGGCGCATTTGAGTTTGGCGCTTCTCCAAGCGTGATTAGTTCACTTAGCATCCAGAAACGAGTTCACGATATGGACGGCACCCTCCCCTACACCCAAACAGTCGCATATGAGATCACCCTAACGAACAGCGGCGCAGCAACGGCTGAAGATGTCGTCATCTCCGACACACTGCCTGCTGAAGTCACCTTCGCCGACTGGTCCAGCCAGGACTCCGCCGACCATGACGACGGCGTCATCACCTGGGGCCCAGCAGAGGTGCCGGGCAACAGCACCATCACAATTGAGTTTACCATTGACATCGATGCACCAACAGGAACGACCGTCCGTAACACTGCTACCTACAGTGGTGGCGGTGAGACAGGTGAGAATACTGCCACGTTTCGTGTTGGCGATGTGCCAGAACGACAGGTCTTTCTCCCATTGATCTTACGAGGGTAAAGGCAACTGGCGGGAATATACACACATTCCCGCCAATAAAATCTATCTAATGTAGTTGGCCTTACAAAGTATCACCTGCAACTAGGAGAGATGGGGGATACTCGATGCATGAGCGAGTCGCTATACTGACCCGAGGACCAGGATGGAGATACGTTTCTATCTACACCTACAACGCTCCCCCTTCACCATCGCCACCACAACGTAGCACTATCCTGGTTCACTTTGTTACCTGTTCATCAGAGGGACGACGAATGACCATCTTACCAAGTACTCAACCGAAAAAAATTCGTCTCGCCTGGTCATTACGCGGCAAACTTGAAGTGGGTCCAGTTCAGTTTGTCGGACAAAATGCACTTGGGCTACCGTATGTGCAGAGCTATATCATTAATCATTCTGCCCGTGTACTACGTTTACGCGTGCTAGCACACGTGTTGAACGAACTCCATAAACCTATCTTCACTGGCTCTCCCGGTATTCTGGACACACTTTATATAGAACCACAGCAGCGTCGTACATTCCGGATTAGTTTGCTTGATACGCGCAATGGTGGACAATTTGATCGGCAGCGCTTGTGGGCCACACGTTCAGGGGTTGAAATAATAATCAAAAGCTAGTTCTTGCTCAATAATACCCAAAGTAAGTCAGCATCCTGAGGGTGCTGGCTTTTTTATGTCAACCAACCACGCTGCTCAGACAGTATCATTCAACCGTGACATCTGCTGATAATCCTCCCAGGTGTCGATGTCAATGAGTGGGCGCTGATCGACAAAAGAGACGAGTCGTAGATCAGAACGATGTCGTTGAAGGAGAGAACGTGCACCCTGATCACCATCAATAGCCACTAGCTCAGAGAAGAGTGAATGAGCAAACAACACCGGATGGCCCCGCTGTCCCCGATATGATGGGGCGACAATGGGCGCTTGGCTGTCTCGCCATGTCATCACAATAGTATTGATGATGGTTGAAGTTACAAAAGGCTGGTCACCGAGAACCACTAGTGCGGCAGTAACTTCAGATGAGAGTGCAGCTACTCCCGACTTGAGCGAGGTGCTCTGTCCATCCATGTATTGTGGGTTATGTACAATCTGAACAAGAAGATCGTGAAGTGCATCCGTAACTGCTGTTTGAGCATGACCAACCACCACCAGCACCTGATCGAGCGAGGCTGCGAGAACCTGCTCAGCAACAACCCGCACTAATGGTTGGCCACCCCAATCCAAAAGCTGTTTGGGCTGACCCATACGCGTTGCAGTACCAGCTGCCAGGATGATTGCTGCAACCACGCGCATCACCCCCGCCGCTGATGGCGTACCGCCACGATCTCTGCGATGATGCTGATGGCAATCTCTTCGGGCGTTTTTGCACCAATAGCCAGACCAATCGGGCCATGAATACGAGCAAGCTGCTCTTCCGAAAGCCCCTCTGCACGCAAACGCTCCAGACGATTCGCATGGGTGCGCTTACTGCCAAGTGCTCCGAGATACGCAACAGAGCCTGAGAGCGCCATTTTAATTACGGGATCATCGAATTTGGGGTCGTGGGTCAACAACACTATATAGCTGCTCTGATTCAAACGGCCCGCCAACACCTCATCTGGCCAATCAATAATTAACTCATCTGCGTGGGCAAACCGCTCAGGCGTAGCAAACACACCCCGCGCATCGATCACTACCGTCCGAAAACCGAGTGTCCTGGCGAACGTAACCAAAGAAATGGCTACATGGACTGCCCCTACAAGATAGAGCGTGGGTGGTGCCGGGTAACTCTCGATAAACACATCAACCGTGCCTGTTGCCGTGGTATATGTGCGTGTCCCACTTTGCGCTGTGTGGAGCATACCGAGTGCATCCTGGACCACGTCGGCTTCTGAGACATGCGGCCCCAGAAAGCCCAGGGTGCTCCCATCGGCATAAGCCAACAGCTTGGCGCCCCGGTCCGTCTCGCTAATGACTGTTGCAACCACAACAGGCTGTTCGGCCTCGAGTGCATCTCTTAAAGCATCATAGAGTGACATACTATCGTTTTTTCTATATCTTGATGGCTATGGTAACGGTTCAATCAACACATCGATCTGGCCACCACAAGCCAAACCTACATCCCAGGCCTCTTCGTTCGCGATACCAAACTGGAGGAGTTGTGCTTCTCCAGTCGCAATGGAGTGCTGGCAGGCTTCAAATACCGCCCCCTCAATACACCCACCACTCACCGATCCTGCTATGTGTCCCGACGCGGACACAGCCATCTTGGCACCAATTCCACGAGGGGCAGATCCCAACGTTTTAATGACAGTTGCAATTGCAATATGTTCACCGTTATCACGCCACTGCTCAATGGCAGACACGACATCACGCATGTAAGCTCCTAACACAATCGATCTGACTCATAATAACTATCTGCGCCTAATGGTAGCATATTTATAGATGAATTGTCAGGACGAACGAGTTGTATCATCAATGGTTGTCCAGGCGTGTTCAGCTTCATCTGCATCAGATGCTGTAGCAGCCTCTGGGTGGTAACGAGCACATTCATACAGGCTCGTCAATCTAGCGATGGGGGAAGCAGTATTGCCAGGCAGTGCCTTTTGCATGTCGGGTTGATGTTCTTGTGGGGTGTGGGCTGTATCACGTAGACACGACTGCTTCTCACCAGCCAGCAATAATCGTATATAGCTCCGACGAATCCGATGGCTCGGATCTGCACCGCGCAATCGAGCGAGTGCAGCACGCAGCCCAGCCTTATCGAGAAATGGATGGCGCAATCGATCAAGAATATCCTGAAGATCATGGGCTAGCGTGTTCCAACTCCAGAGCGACTCACGTTCCTCATCACTGTTATCTTGTCGCCGTGCGCGTCGTGCAAAGAAAATGGCCAGGGCTATTAGCGCAATTGGTAACAAACTTAGCAGTACCTGAAGCGTTACACTTATCCAGTTTGGGAACATTGTAGATGTTTGTTCAACTTCAAATTGTTCAAGTGCCTCAGTTGATAGATTCTCACTGATCAGTTCGGCCAGTTGCGTTTGATTAAACACACTGAGCAAACCAGTAATGATAAAATCCAGAATCAGGATGAAGGGAATCATGATTAACGCAACCACAAGTGCAACAGCTTGCCAGAATATCTGTGTGATATATGCGGCCTCCTCACCATACAGCGATGTCAACAGGAGGCCTAGTCCTACAATCACAACGATAGTGGCACCAAAAGTGAGGAGATCGCGCCAACCTACACGATGGAGTTGAAGATTGTTGTCGTCACGTGCGTTGGCGAGCGCAAGAGTCATCAGCCCGACCGCAAAGAAGGAGATAATCTCAATGGTTGCAAGAGCCATATTATTGCTATCAAACCCACCGGCAAAACTCCCCCACCCAACAATAATAACCAGAAGAATCATAGTACGGACAAACAAGCGTTGGACACCAAAACTATCGTGATTAAGAACATGCAAACCCCGCCAGAATGCATAGAGACTGACCAGAAAGAGCACATAGGCCGTACCAAAACGTGGTGACTGCATATCAATAAGGCTGGTAAATGTAATCATCCAACCACTCAACAAACCATAGTCATTGTTGATCTGTGAGTTTACAAACCAGAGAGCCAAAAGGGTTGCAATAGGCAGTAGGACATACGTATGACGATTCTCAGGAAGCCAGCGTGATGTTGACCAGTGAATAACCACACCAAACAGGACTACGAGAAAGATAGGCAGCCATGCGGTGCTGTTCACAAAGTTGAGCAACAAAGCCACAGGAGTAGCTTCGAGAAAGACCAAACAGATAATGTAACCCGTGCGTTGCCAGCGAATCATATGTCCTCCTCTTCCAGATGGCTAGGAGTGTAGAGGTGTGGATGCAATAATGGCGCGAGTGCACGGCTAAAACTGTCGCAGTAGGACTCTTCACGTGTGATCAAGCCCTTCGTCAAATACCCAATGGCGCCTAATCCACGCTTTAGATCCGTTGTGCCGACCAGCTCATCCATCAGTGGTCCCAACTCTGCGCCAGTATGGAGGCGCTGTGCCACGATTGACGGAAGCCTGATTTGCCCACCACGTGCACGTGACTCGCCCTGCTCCTTTGTCACAATCACGACCATACTGAAGAGCCACACGCTACCATCTTGGTCAAACTCGACTCCCCCTTCCATGCCAACTCCCCAATCGGCTTGCATGGAGGTACGGGCATACATGGCACGCTGGCGTGCTCCCTGGGTCATTTCTGCAACACCAATTGGCTGACTCGCGACACCTGAAGGAGCATCGAAAGGATGTACTGTAGCCTCAAGTTGTGCTCGCTCAATCACAGAGCGAACGGCATTAACTTTTGACGGATTCGATGAGCCAACTGCAATCAAGAGACGATTGGCTTTCATGGTTGGTGCTCCTCAACAGCCATCTCGACATCCTCAGAATGTTTCTGTTTTGGCAATGTCTGGTGTACTGTGATGCCAGGTAATTTGGGAGTCGTACCTGACCCTAGATAGAGCCACGAAACATGGCGACCTTTGCTGTGGAGGTAAGTTAGTGCCGCACATGTTTTTTCAGGTGCAATGGCACTGACCAGCAAGAGAGATGTATTCCATGATAAATCATGAACCGCATCACGCAAGAGACGAGCCATTGAGGTCGCAGCGTATGGTTTTAATCGTGCAAGTGTTGCCATAATGTATTCTAGTTGGGCTGGGTTGCGTCCAGGTAACAAACGAATCAGATGCTCATATTGTCCGGGCATACCATTTACATAGAGCCCCACTGCATACCCCTCAGCTAATCCAGCTTGAGCAACCGTGGCCGTAGCACTAATCAATCGTTCAACCTGCTCACCATCGACACCCAACCAGTATTCCTCAAAAATCGAAATATCAAGAAAGATCGCAACTTCCAACGATGTCGTTGGCTCATAGATGCGTGTTTGCAGTGAACCAGTACGTGCAGTGGCTGTCCAGTGGATATCTTTGAGTGGGTCTTCAGGATGATAGTCACGAACGCCGACAGTTCGCAAGGGATCACGAATCAGGTGATGTGCGCGGATCATTCCAAGCGGGTGGCGAGGCGGCAAACCAAGTTCATCAAGCGAAAGAAAACGCGGGTATACAATCAGTTGCGTTATGGTGGTAATTTCTTTGTCAGACAGATGAAATCCAAAGGGGTCACCAGATGTAAGATTTGTAGGCCCAAATTGGTACGATCCTCGTGCAAGACACTGTACACGGTAATGCCATACAACACCTTCATACCAACGCAGACTCGTCACACGGCGAATGAACTGACCACCATTTCGATCAGATGTAACATGTGGGCCGATTACTTTCAGTCCAGCCGCTACTTTGTCATGCACATAGAGAGCGGGAATAGGCAATAGTTTGCGGTTGGTGACACGAATATAGAGATCAATTTCGTCGCCGGGAAGTGCCTGGCGCTGGCTGAGTTCGTGTTCACAGGACACACGTGCAAGTGACCAGCGATTCCATACCCATGCTAAGGCAGCAGTAACAAGAAGCAGGGTACAGATAAGTGCAAGTAAAGTGGTCCGTGTTACTACGGAAAGAATCAGAAGAGCAACAAGGCTTTGAATAGTAGCTGGTCGAAACATGCTTTACACTCACTCATCAGCTACTCAACAGGAACGGGCATTTTTGCAACAAGTGTCTCAATCACATCAGTGTCTGATCGTCCACGCAACCGTGTTTCTGCATGCAGAATGAGACGGTGGGCCAGGGTTGGTACGGCTAGCGCTTTAATATCGTCAGGAAGCACAAACTGACGTCCACGCAACGTTGCCAGTGCCTGAGCACCGATTTGCAATGCAAGCGACGCACGTGGAGAAGCACCTAGTTCTACTTCATCGTGTAGACGGGTACTGCGAACGAGTTCAACCATATACTGTCGTAACTCAGGTGAAACGGTCACGGCACGAATGGTTTGTTGAAGAGTAACTATTTCCTCGACCGATGTCACCGCTACCAGAGTTTGGAGAGGATCCACACGCTCAAAACGATTGAGAATCGCAATTTCTTCATCAAGCTCTGGATAACCTACCTGCAACCGTAACATGAAGCGATCAAGCTGAGCCTCGGGCAGCGGAAAAGTCCCTTCGAGTTCCACTGGATTCTGTGTCGCTAAAACCACGAATGGTCGGGGCAATGTGTGTGTTTTCCCATCGATGGTCACTGTACGTTCTTGCATCGCCTCCAGCAGCGCACTCTGGGTACGGGGTGTGGCACGATTGATCTCATCGGCCAAGAGGATATTGGTAAATATAGGACCTGCACGAAACTGAAAAGCACTTTGTTGTTGGTTGTAGTACGACAGTCCCGTCACATCAGTTGGCAACAGGTCAGGAGTGAACTGGATACGATGAAAATCGCCATTGAGTGAGCAAGCCAGCGCACGTGCCAAAGTCGTTTTGCCCGTTCCAGGAACATCCTCAAGTAAAATGTGTCCCTCGCATAGCAAAGCTACCAACACCAATTCTATCGTTGCCTGTTTACCAATCATAACGTTCTGGATGTTGTCAATGATATGTTGTGCAGTTGCTTGAGTCGTAGTTGTGTGTGAACTATATGACAAAGGGGAGACTTTCCAAGTATTGCATTCCTGATTATATATGCTGGACGACACCTGTATTATAGCACAAGGAATTTCTTGAATCCGCGATTTGACAGCATATCATTGCTCGCGTATAATTCCAATCGGTGTTGCGAAATACCAATATAGAAAAGTGGGTCGGTACCGAAGTGGACAACCGGGGCAGACTGTAAATCTGCTGGCTTACGCCTTCGCTGGTTCGAATCCAGCCCGGCCCACCACATTTAAAATGTAGAATTGAAAATGGATAGTAATGCACCCATTCTCAGTTCTGCATTCTTGTTTGGATTATGACACATGCCCATGTAGCTCAGTGGTAGAGCACTTCTTTGGTAAAGAAGAGGTCTCGGGTTCAAGTCCCGACATGGGCTCCAGATTATTTCCTTAGATTTCGATCCGAGATTGTCGCGGGTCGTTTTAATCTTAAAGCCTCAAAAATATGCAAGGCTTGGTTCAAGGAGACAAAGTAAAAAGCTATGGCAAAGCAAAAGTTTGAGCGCACCAAACCGCATCTGAATGTGGGAACCATCGGGCACGTGGACCATGGCAAAACCACACTGACCGCTGCCATCACCAAAGTGCTGGC
>JBCDFA010000320.1:0-9337 GCA_039178835.1 Chloroflexota bacterium | reverse complement strand
GACGAAGATGGTGGCATCAATATCGCTAACTGGCCACTTCTGGGGATGTACCAACCAGACGCCATTGCTACGTATGAGGTCGATGATACGAACTACGTCATTACTGCCAACGAAGGGGACGCCCGCGAGTACATCGTTGGTGAAGATGACAATGAGGTTGTCGTTTTTGCCGAAGAGGCCCGTGTCGAAGACCTCACACTCGATCCAGCGGTGTTCCCGAATGCTGCGGAATTACAAACAGATGATGCCATTGGTCGCACCATCGTCACCACCACGACCGGCAACCTCGACGATGATGAGGAATTCGAGGCGCTCTACAGCTTTGGGACACGTTCATTCTCGATTTTCTCCGGCAGTGGTGAATTAGTCTTCGATAGTGGTGATGCGCTGGAACAGATCACTGCTGCAGCGTTCCCCGAAGACTTCAACTCTACCAACGACGAAAACGATTCGTTCGACAGTCGCAGTGATGCCAAAGGTCCTGAGCCAGAGGGTGTTACCGTTGGTGCGCTGGGTGAACAGACCTATGCCTTTGTCGGTCTTGAGCGTATCGGTGGTGTTGTCGTCTATGATGTGACTGACCCAGCGGCGCCGTCCTTTACAACCTATGTAAACAATCGTGACTTCGATGGCGATGCGGAGGAGGGTACGGCGGGCGACCTCGGACCGGAGGGACTGCTCTTCATTCCGGCCAGCGATAGTCCTGGCGAGTTGCCACTGCTCGTGGTTGCCAATGAAGTCAGCGGATCAACGAGCATCTATGAAATCAGTGGTGATTTTGTGGAGCCTTCTGACAACACGTTGTATTTGCCGTTCGTGGCGCGTTAGGGTTTTGGGGAGAATTTTTTGTCTGCGTTGGGGCCACCCCCTGCGGTGGCCCTGCCAAGGCATATCCCCCACGCCCCGCGACCCAGGCGCTGCATCCTAGGAAACCGCAAGGGGGTGAGTGGCACCGCGCATGGTGACGGCGGATGCCTCGCGGATAGGACACAGAGTAGCAGCTGTTGAACCTGTTTTTGTCCACCAACGGCGTGATGTCTTGAGCGTCGTGGATGAGTCGATACCGTTTTGATGGACGATGCCCACGTCCTACGTTGGGACCATCCCCCTGTGGCGGTCCCATCACCCTAGCGCCCCCACGCCCCGCGGCCCAAGCGTTGCACCCTGGGTACCCGCAAGTGGTATCGGTGGTAGGTTGGATGGTGATGGCGAATGCCTCACAGATACGCTCAAGGGTTTTAGTCTTTGGTCATGCTTTCCTGCTGACAATATGAATGACAAGAATGTCAATCGGAGCGAGCCTGTATAACGTCCCGATTATTCCTCAGCTTCCTCCCGTTCGATCACCGTGCCATCAATGGCACTTACCCAGATGTATTCCGATTCTTTGGAGAAGCTAAAGTGGCCGATACTCCACATGGCGGGAAGCTTAGTGCGTTCTACAGACAACTCCCCAAGAAACAAAACGGCACTTGAGGAAGCAATGGGTCCGACCCGCTCTTGAAACGCTTCGCTATGAGCTTGAGCGGCCACCAGCGCCTCACGCGGGCCAATCTGCGGGGCTCCCTGAGCGCGTTGTAAGGCTTGTATCGTTGCCGATTCAACCGACCCTCCGCGGCTATGGGACTTGGTCCGTTTTAGTGTCTCTTGCATGTGCAAATCGTCAAATTCGAGTTCAAATGTTGACCCATCGGAACGCATAAAATCACAGCTAACGAGCAGAGACTGGTCAGCAGCCAGGGTAAGGGTCTCTTCATACGACCTTGGAGCAATGATGATACATTGATGCAAGAGTGCATCGGGGGAGTGCTCCACAGCTCGTGCACGTAACAAGTCGACCTGCTCCGACCAGGACAATGGTTGGGGATTGGCCTGAGCTTGGCAACTACTCATAACCAGAAGGAGGAGACCCCACCTACCCACGCTCATCCAGCGCCGAATGTTATGGAGAAAACAATGAGACATAGTTGTCATTATCTACCTTTCTATCCAAATGTATAGCAGCTAGTGCTACAACCTGTAACACTAGCAAAAGTAGTTGAAGCCCTATAGGTAAGGATACGACGAGAAGAATCGCCCTGTGTCGTCGCGGCGCTGCCTAGTGTGATCAGCATTATAAAAATCCGTAACCCTCTAGTAAAACTAACACAAGCCCTGTTATCGCGTATGATAGGAATACGATCCCTATTAGCAATAGAATAGCTTGCTGTTCATTCCTCATTTGCAAGACCTTCTCATCATCAGAGTGTGTGTCAGAAAACACAAATGGCAAGAACATGAATGTATTTGACACATACAGTCGTTTCTTATATGTTCGTGTTACATACGTGGCAAGTTTGTACCCTTTATAGAAATAGAGAACGATTATCAATAGCCATGTGACACCATATACAACAAAGGTGGTATATAAATAGAAATCATCTCTCACATTGGGAATCACGGCTTTTAATACACCTTGCACGACAATATAGGCACTAAAGATAGCTATCCAAGTCAAGACATACCAGCGTCGATAAAATGGAATCACATGGTCGCTCCTAATGAAGGGCTAACAACTTGTTGAGTTCAAACAACATATATTGGAAGAGTGCTATCGACATTTAGCAGGAACCATAGCATCACATAGTCCACACTTTTCCTCATAGAATGAACCAAAACGATGATCTGAATCATCTGCAAACACCTTCCAAGCACTGAATCATTTGCGGACATAATATCCAATGTTAGATAGCAAGCGACTCTCATCGCAGCGGAAATCGAATACGCCGTGCCAGGGTTCGTCTAGCAACCACTCCTTGCCATTGGCTGGACAACGGCGCGCCCGTTCCTGTTTCAAGCTGCGACCTCCATGGCGAAACAGATAATAGTAGGTGGGGATAGTGGTTAACCGCGTAATGGTCTGACAAATAGCGATCCCTTGTGTGGACAACGCACTATCCCATTGTGTGAGTTCACGTAGCACAGAGCGTTGTGTCGTTGTATCATTCAAATACAGCCGTGCACACGCCTGATAATCCGATTGCCACGAGATAATATCTTGATACTCTTCATTGATGGTGGGTGGCAAGCGGTACAAGGGGATAGGCGCAAAACAGGTACCGCACAGGAGCGGCGATTCGAGTGATAAAAAATCCATGTAGAGAATGTAAGTATCGGTCTTGGCACACTCACATACCCCAAGACCACTCTCTTCGCCCAGCACTGTAGACGCCACATGCAGTAAGCCATTGTCCCGAAGCATGGTGTGCCAGTGCTGGACATATGTATTGTAACGAGCTTCATTTAGCGCATCCTGTTCAGGAATGAGGGCATACGCAAGATATCTCGTGTGATTGAGCGTAGAGGGAAACGCATCCCCACAGATCTGCCCATTCATTCGCAGGGTCCCCAGAAAGTGCTCAGCATATTCAATGGCCTCTTCGGAGACATCAGCGTGTGCAAATTGGAACACAATTTCAGCGGTATACATTATAGTTAACCTTAGTAAAAATATAGAACTATGGAACTCATAAGCGATATTGGCGGCAAACTGCCTACCGCCCGCGTGCCCGTGCCCGTTGCTCCTTGCGCGTCAGGACGCCCAGCGGAAACAGGACCTTAGGCTGAGTGGGATGCACTAAGACGATGACCTCCACCCCTTCGATGACTTTCCCATTCCAGGGCGCTCAAGCTTGAAGGGCAGCTCCAAGGTCTCGGTCCCCAGATCGACCTGCCAGGTGCCGATGAGTGTGCCATGGTCTATGGCAGCGAAGGAACCACGGTTCTGCCCGCCCCGCATCACCTCAACGACTGCGGCATAACCGAGCCGCCCATAGCGCAACGCTCGCCACCACTGCCAGACATAAATAAACGGCGCCGACATCAGGAGCCCTCCAGTTGCCATTGCAGCCAGCCCATAGAGCAGAAACGAAGAGGTAAGGAGTGTGAGCACACCAGACAACAAACCCGTCAGACCGAACAGAAAAAGGAAGATTTCGGTTTTATCCAATAGGACTGTAGGCACAAAGCCCCTGTCCAGACGCCGCGGAGTGCGTAGTTGTTCGGTCGTAACCATGCGGCCCAGTTGTTCGAGACGTGGATTGGCCATTCTTACTTCCTTTCGGTCCTCCAAACCTTAGCACATACCATTGATTTTCTGTGGGAGCGTCCCGCCACCCCCACGCCCCGCGACTCAGGCGTTGCACCCTGGCCACCCGCAAGCGGCGTTGGTAGTAATGCTTATGGTGGCGACAGATGCCTCTCCTCACTCTGTCAATCTATCTCATGTGACGAGCTAGGAGAGAATGCTGCATTGGTAATCTCACCCGTTTGTTGATCAATTCGTATCAACACGTTCATACCTGTCATCCTGACATTCGACGTTACCAACCAACTCCCGCGTACACTATCAACATCTACAGGTTCACGCCAGACCCACCCTTGACGCTGACTTTCGGCAAAGGCAATCTGCAAGGCTTCCTCCTGCGAGACTTTGGGGGGTGGCGGTGCGCGAAAGAACTTTGTGAACCACTGCATCTCATACCTCCTGTTTCGGTAGATCATCTTCTTGCATGCGCTCTCTGCCACTCTGCATCGCTGTGTTCAAAACAAGCATGGGCTTTTCTGTGGGGCTGACCGCTCTCACGCCCCGCGGCTCAGGCGTTGCACCCTGGCCACCCGCAAGCGGTGCTGGCAGCAAAGTGCATGGTGGCAACAGATGCCTCACAGATACGACTAAGGGTTGTACCTGTGAAGGTGTTTTCACCATCTGACTAAGGATTATTCAGGAATGAGGAAGCATAATGCCAATATGGGCCAGTAACGCCCGACTCTCCTCAAGTCCTTCCGTCCCATTTGCGATAAATGCTGCCCATTCCCATTCTTCCAGGTAAATAGGACCTGTCGCTACCTCCATCCGACGGGTAAAGATCGACTGCAAAAGTTGTATTTCTGCATCAGACCACTCGTATCCATCACGAATGTCTTCAAGTGCTTCTGGCATATCCATGAGTTCCGTCTCGACAAGGTGAGCACCATGAGCCAAAACATCAGCCCATGGCTCACCAGCAGTCAGGGCCTCCCCATCGCTCCAAAAGGCGGCAGTGACCACAGATATTGCCCATCCATCCACATCGTCCACGACATATTGGAATGCTTCCTGCTCAGCTAAACGTCGCACATCACCTGGCATAGATGAGGCATAGGGCTCAAGGGTATAGGGACCATCCAGATGCCATGGAGCCCGTGGGCTATCATCATCGCAGAACACCGCCACGATCCGGTCAGGATGAAAAGTAATAGTGCCACGTGTTCCTTGTGTATTGTTCCGACTGTAATTAATCCCATCCCAGGAGACTTCATACGAGAGCAATGGATGTGATATAGTCCACAGGGCATGAGCAATGGTTGACAGCATAGTACCGCGCCAGAGTTGGTCGCGTTGGAATAGTAGATTGTGCTTTGTCATTGGTTACAAAACCTCCCAGAGGATAATATCTATTCCCTAATATGCAGAGTAAAATCAATTCTGAGTTGGTCTATGATGTTTGAGAAATATCCCTTCAGGTACGATGATTGCGTGTCCATAGACGGAAGAGAATGATCATCAAGATTGGGCCAAATGTAAGCATGGATGGATACACGAGCCACGTTGGGCCATTGACTAATACTGCAATCCCTAATGGTAGTAGACCAGATACGCCAATACCTATAAAGGCGGATATCATCAATTTGAACCAATGTGGTGGTAACTGAAACATCTGCATCTCATACCTCCTGTTTCGGTAGATCATCTTCTTGCATGCGCTCTCTGCCACTCTGTGTCTCTGTATTAAAAATAATCATGGGCTTTTTTGTGGGGCGAACCGCCGCCCCCACACTCCGCAGCCCCAGGCGCTGCGCCATGGGGACCCGCAAGCGGTGCTGGCAGCAAAGTGCCTGGTGGCGGTGGATGCCTCGCGCACACAACCAAGGTTTGCAGCACATAATCATAGGCTTTTCTATTGACAATGTGATATCATATGTCTTGCTGATGTGTCTGGATGTATGCACGCACCAATAACTGTAAATAATCAATGTGTTGAATGTAGGCCTTCAGTCCTGGAAAATCGTTATCCGGTGACAGATACCACTCGACACAGTAGGGAATCGCAAAAAATCGATATTCCAGAGTAGTTAGAATCTGCTCAGGCTCGTTGACATAGCCATTATCAGCAATCTGTGACGCTGCACCTGCCACATCATCGGTACAAAATTCCACAACAGCGAATATAGTGTCATCTTGATCCCACTCTTGATGATACAGGCGTGAGCGTTCTGGTGCAATTTGCTGATATTTGGGGTTTATTTGCTCAGACAAATAAGAGATATATTGGCGATCTATCTCTGCTGTATTGGTATGGTTGGGCATAGAGTACTCCTTCTACTTAAATCTTTCTTATGCTGTATGTGGGTCATCTAACATTAACACCGGATGTGATGGTGGGTGCTTTTGTGGCCACCGGAACCTAGCTACTATACGCATGTCTGCAAGACCTTGATCAAGTGTTTGATGTTCTTCCCTGTCAAGGAACAGTTCGAGCAAAACCATTGCAATAAAGTAGTTATGTAAACCAATACCTCGAGGAACAATCGTAACAGTCGGTTGTCGTATTAGCTTAAAGAGAACCAACCGCCCATACTGATCCGTAAAAGCTGCTATATCGTGTTGATTACCTAACATTACCGGCCACAAGGGAGGAACACTGACCAATTGATCTCGTTGGTCCTGCTGTTGATGCACAACATATCGTTCACGACAATAAGACATGGTTTGTGAGACCACCCGTGTCCATAGATCTACACCTTGTACATAATTGCCCCAGGGATTGCTCAACTGATAGAAACAATGTAACTCATTAGGGAATGGTCCATATTGTGCTTGCAATCGATACATGTCCTCAGTAGTCATTGGTGTAGTATCTATAAAACAAACATCCAGTTGTTCTGACATGACTTCTAACCATTGGACAAAAGTCACATCAAAAGAGGCTGGCGGTGCAGGTATTCCATAATCTTCCCAGATAGTCATAGTTGCAAATCTCCGATTCACGCTTCATCTTCATTATCGTGGTATCGCAACTACTAAATCCAAGGTTCCACCCAAACACGATAAGGATCGTGAAATGCAAGACATGCAAGTGCCCCCGAAATCTGAATGACATCGTTTGTGGCAAATATCGACAAGGCTATCTGACGATCAATTGGCTGTGGATGATGATAACGCATACACTTGGTACAATCCCTCCCTCACCAAACAGCTACTCTTCCAACTCAAGCGGTGTGACAGTTCGTATCGTGGGATAGGTGTCATCACCCCCAAATTGTTGATAATAACTCCGGCTAAAACTCCAATCGATATAGTCTGTGCTATAGATCACTCCTCCATCACGATCTAGCAATCTATAATTCAGTAAAAGGGGCAGTGTCTGGAGGAGTCTCACCATCAGCCACAATCACAGCATGACCCTGCACAAACTGCCACACCTGAATCTCCCCTTGACGATCTATCAGTTCCAGAGACGTTCCACCCAATGCTCGGCCTGACTCTGTTACAAAGATACATGCTACGTGATGCTTGTGGAAGTAATTCTGTAAGACCACCAGCGGTTGAGCTGGTAAGTCTCGTGTCTCTTCAAAATCAATGGTCCCCATCGACGGTGCATGGCCCATGCCTTCAGATGATACCGTCCCTATAATACATCCAAGATCAGGATAGGGATGCCAATCAAACGTTCCAATATAGGTTGCTACCGAAAACTTATCGTCTATCTCCTGGAATTCAATGATACGGTTGGTATCCCGAGGCAACCCACGAGTCAGCGAGTCAAAATCCAGCGGTTCGTGATCAACCGGGAGCCAGGCACAGCCACACACCATACACACTAGTCCAAGGCACAAGAGCCATTGCGTTCTCAACACCTTGCGTGTTCGTGATGTAAACATTTCACCCATTCCTACTATTGTTCTGGCGGTACCACCTGCGAATCACGCAAAGTCTCTTCCCACTTCTCCTCCAATATCGTTCCATCCACAGCGCTGATATAGAGGTACTGATTGGTGCCGTCCCAACTGCCATGCGACACCTGCCAGATAGCAGGAACCCCATGCTCTGCATTAACCCCAGAGCCCATCCATAGCCACAAACCAATACTCATAATCTCGCCTTCTGTGGCCATAAATTGCTGACTGAGAGGCTGCACTGCTGCTAATACCTCGCGTGGTCCAAGCTGTATCGCACCCTGTGCATGCTCTAATGTTCGCAATGTTGTTGTATCCACTGTAAGTGGTGGCCCCACCCTATACACATTCATCGTCTGTGATAGAGCATCATCAACATAATCTATCTGGAGGTACCGACCCAGTGGAACGAGCCACTCACAATCAATAGCCAATCTGTGCAGATCATTTAGGTCTAATGAGATTGTGTAAGAATCATCCGTAACACGTGTAAAACACCGTCGTAAAACGGCTTCTGGGTCTTCGCGGTAAGCCCGTGCCTGAAGAAATGCTAGCTGCTCCGACCAACTCAAGTGTTGGGGCTCTGCCGCACACCCACACACCATGCACACCAGTCCAATAAGACCCACGAATACCACACGCCAATGCATCACGACACCTCTCATATCTTTCCTTTCCTAAGACTCAGGTGTGCTTCCTCGTACCAATTTCCCTATTCCTCCGTCTCCTCCCGTTCGATCACTGTGCCATCAAGCGCACTTACCCAGATGTATTCCATCTCTTTAGAAAAACTGTAGTGGATAATACTCCACATAGCAGGAAGTTTAGTTCGTTCTACAGATAACTCCCCCAGACGCAAGATAACGCTCGTCGTAGCAATGGGCCCCACCCGCTCCTGAAATGCTTCGCTATGTGGTTGGGCAGCCACCAAAGCCTCACGTGGACCAATCTGCGGGGCCCCCTGGGCACGTTGTAGGGTTTGTAATGCGGCCTGGTCAACGAACCCTCCCTGTCTATGGGCAGTGGTTCGTTCCAGCGTCCCTCGCATGTGCAAATCGTCAAATTCGAGCTCAAATGTTGACCCATCGGAACGCATAAAATCACATGCAATGAGCAGAGACTGATCAGCAGCTAGGGTGAAGGTTTCTCCATACGATTTTGGAGCAAAGGTGATACATTGATGCAAGAGCGCATCGGGGGAGTGCTCCACAGCTCGTGCACGTAACAAGTCGACCTGCTCCGACTAACTCAAGTGTTGAGGTTCCGCTGCACAGCCACACACTAGTAACAGCCCAATAAGGCCCACGAATACCACACGCCAATGCATCACGACACTACACATATCTTTCCTTTCCCAAGG
>JBCDFA010000319.1:0-9386 GCA_039178835.1 Chloroflexota bacterium | reverse complement strand
CATGTGTGGCGCAATGGCGATGTCATCAAAGCCTGCGATTGCTATGTCATGTGGAATGGACAAGCCGTGTGCCAAAACACGCTGCATGACACCAAGTGCCACAAAGTCGTTGATGCAAAATAAAGCGGTTGGTGGTTCTTCAATACTGAGTAGTTTTGTGATTGGTGCCATCTCGTCATCAGCATAGGTCGGGATGCCATTATCTGGTGGTCGATCTTTGTGCAGTGCGAGTGGCATCGACGCCAAGGGTAATATGCCTGCATCACGCATCGCCTGCTCATACCCCTGAGTTCGCTCAACGATACTACTTGGCTGATCGGGCAAACTCACGCACACGATGCGACGATGCCCCAGTGAGATTAAGTGTTCGACGGTACGGTATGCACCACCAAAGTTATCAATAAAGACACTTGCGGCTTGCAAATCAGGAATACGTCGATCAATCAGCACGAGCGGGAAATCGTTCGGCAGTAACTGCTTGAGCATGACCGACTCGGCAGCAGTGGCAAGCGGAAAGAGCAGTAACCCACACACACCCTCACGTTGTAAACGTTCGATCTGATGCCGTTCGAGATCCAGATTGCCCTCAGAGTGGCAAAAAATAAGACTGTAGCCTCGCCGACGTAAAACACTCTCTGCTCCTTGCAAGATGGCAGAGGTAAGTGAGTCGAGCAGGTACGGCACGACGATCCCGATCAACTGTGAACGCGGACGTTGCTCAGGAGCGGTGACAAAGGTACCTTTACCGGCGACTCGTTCTAACAGTCCCTGGTTGACCAGCACATCCATCGCCTGACGCACCGTTCCACGACTGATGCTGAATTGTGTAGCCAGCTCTGTTTCTGGTGGCAAACGATCACCAGACATATATGTGCCAGTGCTGATCTGGTGACGCAACACCCTGACCAACTGGAGATAGAGCGGATGACGACTATCTGGGTCAAGCATAGCCATGTATTTCATCTGCATATTGTCTAAATTTAGTAAATGTATAAACAATTATATACAGATGTGACATGTTGTCAAGGATGTGATGTCCATATTTATCTCGATATGCTTTATTTCGTTATGCTGTGCTGACGTCGAAGTAGGTTGGAGGGTTGTTTGGAAATAACTGATTTTCTGTGTACATTCTCAATGATTGCACTCTAATCCCCTCTTGACAGTGTATGTACAATATACATTCCAAACGCGGTATCGCTGTCGAACCACGTCTGTAGTGCCGTGTAGCACCCCAACATTCTACTTTTCATTCTTACTCTCTTGACCAGGTGGTCCATAGAAATTGCTTGTTCATTTTGCCGTCTATAACGGTGTTTATTAGGCATGCCCCATGTAGTATGGGGGTAGGGTATGCTTCTGCCGTGTAACAAGCAGATACATGCCGACCAGGAGTCAATTAGAATGCAAGTCACTTCTACAAATCATCTGGTGTCCTATGTACGCGATCAGTTGATGGCCCTTGGATCAAACGGTGGTCATATTAGTCCTGCCGTCTATGACACTGCACAGCTATTGCGCTTTGCTCCACCTGATAACCCTCGCCCCGCATGGGACTGGCTTATGGCTCAGCAACATCCAGATGGTGGATGGGGTGATCCCGTAGCTCCTCGAGCACGGACTGTTCCGACGCTCGCCGCTGTGTTGGCACTCCACCAATCCCCTCTCGAACACACTTCGCATTCTATCGAAAGCGGTATACGCTATCTTATGACTCAGACAAGTGAATGGGCTGAGCCTCTCCCAAACGATATTCCTGTTGGTGTGGAATTGATTTTACCAACGTTACTTCTGGATGCACGGAAAGTAGGATTGGTACTACCAGAACGAGCCTATACAGCAGTCGAAGTGCTTGGTCAGCGTCGTCGTACACTGATTACCAACATGACTCCTCGTGCTGGCACCGCACCAGCACACTCGTGGGAGGCTTGGGGGACCGATCCCGATCCAGCGTTGCTGGACGCGAGTGGTGGCATTGGACATAGTCCGGCAGCAACTGCCTACTGGCTTTCATGTGCGCGTGACCGACCAGAGTTTATTGCTGCCTGTAATCAAGCGACTCGCTACCTTCAACAGGCATCACATGCAACCGACTGTCATATCGCCGGGGTGGTGCCAACTGTCTGGCCAATCAATCGCTTTGAGCAGATATTTGCATTGTACTTTTTAGTTATCAGTGGCATGCATCGCCACCCAGACCTTGCAACGCTGGTGACACAACAGGTAGCAGATCTCGCTCAGGCGATACGTCCTGATGGCATTGGTATGAGTGATGCTTTTATGGTCGATGGAGATATTACCACTACAGCAGCCAGTGTTTTGGCAGCACTAGAGTCTCCCATAGCTACTTCTATCCTGGCCCGCTTTCAGACCAACCAACACTTTTTTACGTATCCAGGCGAATTACAGCCGTCACTTACCACCACAGCCCATGCAGTACATGCTTTGTCACAAACAGCAACTGGGAAGCATGCTCAGGATTACCTCATAGATTACCAAAATCCTGATGGTTACTGGCAGGGTGACAAATGGCATAGCGCCTGGTTCTATACGACCAGTCAAGTGCTGGTCGCACTGGGGCAACAACAAGCATATAGGTCACATGTCAACGCTGCATTATCTGCGATTCAGCAATATCAGCATCCCTGCGGCGGTTGGGGAATAGATCAACCAACCACTGAAGAAACTGCCTACGCACTCTTATCATTCCTTGTCTCTGGGCAAAGTGACCACCCTGCTGTTGAACGTGGATATGCATGGCTGGGTGAAACCTATGCTCCTTCAGCAACGCATCCATCGCGATGGATTGGCAAAGAACTCTATTGCCCAACCCGCCTGGTCTCGTTGATCGAAGGATGCATTCTGCTTCGTTTGTCTCAACACCAACGACAAGATCGTGCAGTTGGAGGACATAACGTATGACAGAACATCAGTTTTTTTCGCCCAAAGTACAGCAGTTAGTAACCCTTGTGCAAAAGAGCCCACTCTTTGGCGAGGCATACGACACAGTAACATCAGCAGTACTTGAAGCTAAAATGCAAGCCCTGTATCAGGAATTTACACCCCTGCTACGAGATACATTATCGTGTGGGATGCCTGATGCCGATGATGAAGTTGTGGATGATCTTGTAAAAATGATCGCACCAAAAGTTGTCGTGTTTTGTGCAATGATGGCTGTGGAGGAAACTGATCTAGATCGTCTCTGTAGTACTGCACTTGGGTTTGCTCTATTGTATTGGGCCGATCACTTACTCGACCAAGGTGATGAGGAGATGGACAAGGCGATACAGTCATGGGTCACAGAGGAAGGAGTAAGTCCTGATTTTGAACGGCCATCTGCTATGGCACGATTAGTTACACTTCAGAGAATTGATACAATCCTAACACAGATCAGCTTGACTGATGATAGTCTATGGTTGCGTGAGCGTTCCTTTAAGCAATTTCTTTACCATTCTAAAGCTTTACACGACCTCTGTATCATCTATACACAAATAGGATCGGATGTATTCTGGGAAAAATACACCAGTATTTTTGTTAGGCATGCTGTCAAAAGTATTCAGCTTCCAGGCACGATAGCGATGATCCATGCACTTTATCGCTTCAACGATCCAGCACTGTCACCTCTAGCCGATCTCTTTGCAGATCCCTATCTTATGCCAGTCCTCGAAACACTTGGCAATATGGTCTTACGGGTGTTTGATGATGCAGGAGATCAAGCTAAAGATACAGCCATGGGAACACTCAACCTTTTTACTCATACGCATCCTGAAATGCTGATGCAACTATGGGAAGAAGCCGAACTTACTGATCATAAACCTTCTCGTGATGTCCTACAGTTATGGCAAAGTGGGGTAGCTGATATTCCAACGACCGTAATATCATATCTCTCAAGACTTTTACAGACTCGTGTAGAGAAAGCAGCAACATTTCTCCCATCTAAATTAGACATATTTCTAATTCTTACGAAACGTTTTTTGTTGATTGCATCACTGGTAGCAGTGGGAGACATATAATTAACTAAAAACACGCTCCTAATATGTCACTATCGTTGTGGCTTTGGTTTCTTTTTGTTGCTGCTTGGTGACAGGTATACGATAAGCTTCTGATATGATACCTAAGAACGTACTATCTACGATCAATATCGTTAGATGTCAAGAAAATTCTCTATGATTAACCTCGATACTACACTATCTACTACAAGTCAATATCAACGAGTACGAAAATATCTCCAATGGCATTCATTATCAACAGGTGGTACAGCTTTACTGTATATCATCCCAGCGATATTGTATGGGAGTACTCGTATGAGTCTTTTGACTATGGTTTGTAGTATATCACTTGTCTGTGCAGCAATTGCCTGGCGTAGGGTACATTGTAAGCATCTTCAATTTGCAATCAAAATGCTTTGCTTACAACTCCTGATTTTGCCCGTTGCAGTAGCGATTATATTACCAGTAATGTACCCTGTGGCGGCATTTGTGCCATTACTTGCAGTGACAATTCACATGCCGTTGTTAACACAACAAAGTTTGGTGAGGTTAGCAATAGGAAGTGGTATTAGTACAATGGTAACTGTTTTAAGTGGCCTCTCCCCTGATATTCTTCCGTGGCCACACCCTTCAACATCATCGATGAACATTCTGGTTGTATGTGGATTCGTCCCTGTAATTAGCCTGAACTACATCCTTTTTGCCCAATTCAAACATCAACTGGTCGGGTTGGTAGATCGTTTACGTACCGCAAATGAGACGCTCGAAACAACAGTCCAACAACGCACAGCCGAACTCCAACAAACACTCGCTTACCTCGACGCTGCCAATGAAAGCCTCCGAGACCTAGCCTTACGTGACCAACTCACTGGTCTCTTTAATCGACGCTATGCTGATGAAACGCTGGAAATCGAGATCTATCGTGCCCAGCGGAGTGGCCTTCCGATTGGTGTCATGTTGATTGATCTCGATCATTTCAAACAGGTCAATGATACCTATGGACACGATGCAGGTGATACCCTGTTGCGGGCAGTAGCTGCATTGCTTGAAGAGCACGTACGTAGTGGCGATATTGTAGCTCGCCATGGTGGTGAGGAGTTTTTTATGATGCTGCCTGGTATTCCCCTGCCTCCACTGGAACAACGAGGCGAGATGATATGTGAAGCGATACGGGGATTACAGGTGACCCATAATGGCCAGGACTTAGGAATGCGTTCCTGCTCAATTGGGATAGCGGCGTATCCTACTCACGGGCGTGACAGCACTGGGCTTGTCAAGGCCGCCGATCAGGCGCTCTATCAAGCCAAAGCTGCTGGACGAGATCGGGTGGTCGTGGCAAATGAGGCAGTCGCACCACTTGACGCAGATGTCTGGTCACTTATCTCGTTGGATCAACCGCCATCGCAGTAAATTCATTACTATTTGTTCCCTTCAACCGCCTCTTAAACTCTGCCATAGTTTGTGTAGACGTGCTATACTTTACTTTCAGAAAAAGTGCTTCTGAAAGCTAGTATGTTCGTAGGTTTTACCAACACACAAATAACAACAAGCAGCGCTACGATCAATCTTGTCTATGGTGGTAGTGGACCACCTGTGCTTTTGCTGCATGGCTACCCACAGACGCATGTGATGTGGCATCGAGTAGCCCTGCGACTCGCTGAACACTTTACTGTTGTTGCTGCCGATCTGCGTGGCTATGGTGATAGCTCCAAACCTCATGGTGGAGATGGACACGTCAACTACTCCAAACGAGCCATGGCACAGGATCAGGCCGAGGTGATGCAGGAGCTTGGCTTCAAGCGCTTCGCTGTGGTCGGCCATGACCGTGGTGCACGGGTCAGCCATCGCCTCGCGCTGGATTATCCCGACCGTGTGCAGCGTTTAGTCGTCCTCGATATCGTCCCAACCTATCACATCTACACCAACGTCAATCGAGATTTAGCCGCAAGCTACTATCACTGGTTTTTTCTCATCCAACCATACGACTTACCCGAACGCCTGATCGGTGCTGACCCGATCTATTATTTGCGTAAAAAGATGGGTATGTGGCTGGGCATTGATTTTATCGCACCCGAAGCGCTGGCAGAGTACGAACGCTGTTTCAACAACCCGGATATGATTCATGCCTCTTGCGAGGATTATCGGGCAGCCGCCACCGTTGATCTGCTCCACGACGAGGCGGATCGTCAACGAAAACTAGATTGCCCCCTCCTCGCGTTGTGGGGCGAAAAAGGCACCATGCATCGTGTGTATCAGCCCCTTGAGGTCTGGCGGGAATACGCTCATGATGTACAGGGCCAGGCAATGCCGACCGGGCATTTCATTGCCGAAGAAGCACCAGAAGAAACTGTTCAAGCATTAGTAGCATTTCTCACCTAAAACTATGACCTATTTTCAAAAAATCCTTATTGCAAACCGCGGTGAAATTGCCGTGCGGATCATGCGTGCCTGTCGCGAGTTAGGCATCGCAACCGTTGCGGTCTACACCGATGTTGACCGTACTGCGCTGCACGTGCGCCACGCCGACGAAGCCTATCCCATTGGACCGACTCTTGCCTATCTCGATGTTGATGCGATTGTTCGCGTGGCACAACAGAGTGGCGCACAGGCCATCCATCCAGGGTATGGCTTTCTTTCTGAACGCGCTCATTTCGCACAGGCATGTGCAGAAGCAGGTATTGTCTTCATTGGACCTCCTGCCGAGGCTATCGAACGAATGGGATCGAAGATCGCCGCCAAACAACTCGCCGAGTCGGTGGGTGTGCCAACGGCCCCAGGTTATGCTGGTGATGATCAGAGTGTAGAACGACTCCGTGTAGAAGCAGAACGTGTTGGAACCCCACTGTTGATCAAGGCCAGCGCTGGTGGTGGCGGCAAAGGCATGCGCACCATCGAAGATCTGACGGAGTTTGAGAGTGCTCTCGAAGGCGCACGTCGTGAGGCCAAAACGGCTTTTGGTGATGATACCGTCTTTCTGGAGCGCTTTATCACGCGCCCGCGCCACGTCGAGATCCAATTGCTTGCCGACACCCACGGCAATTGCGTATCGCTCTTTGAACGCGAATGCTCCATCCAGCGCCGCCACCAGAAGATCATCGAGGAGTCGCCCTCTCCTGCGCTCTCGTCGGCACTCCGCACCGAGATGGGTGAGGCGGCAGTGCGTCTGTCAAAGGCTGTGGGCTACTGCAACGCCGGCACTGTCGAGTTTATGCTCGATGAAGATGGCCAGTTTTATTTTTTAGAAATGAACACCCGTCTACAGGTCGAGCATCCGGTGACCGAAATGGTGACCGGGGTCGATTTAGTCCAGCTTCAGATCGCCGTAGCTGCTGGCGCAAAACTCCCGTTTGCACAGGCCGATCTCTGGCAGCGTGGTCACGCTATTGAAGCGCGTATCTATGCCGAAGATTCTGTCACTTTTCTCCCATCAACTGGCGAGTTAACCCTCTTTACGCTGCCGGAAGGGCCGGGTATTCGCAATGATGCTGGGGTAGCCACAGGCGACGAGGTTACCGTGCACTATGATCCGATGTTGGCCAAGCTTATTGTTGCAGCGCCGGATCGGACCGCCGCGATTGCACGCCTGCGACGTGCTCTGGCTGACTATGCTGTCTTTGGTGTGACGACCAATCTCGCCCTGCTACAGGCCATTGCCGCGCATCCGGCATTTGTGTCTGGGGCCACCACGACTGACTTTCTCACCACCCACGATTTGAGTAGCGCTATTGCTACCCCAGATGATGTGCCATCGGAAGTCCTCGCAGCCGTAGCATTGGGAGATACGCTTCCGGTCACTTCGCCACGTATGGCATCTCATCAAACACATACCGGACCATGGCAGTTGTTACGCCACGGGATACGTTTGCGCTATACGTATGGTGATGCGGAGCACATCGTACAACTAACTCAGAACGACGATATCTGGCATGCTCAGATCGATGACGTAAGCCATACGATCACGGTTGTCGAGGCACAACCACACCAGATGATACTCGCCTACCACGCGGATGACGGTCAGCGGATTGAGCGGTTGGCGATAGTACGCCATGATAATGAATGGTTTGTGCGTCGGCATGGCACAGACTTTCGATTGGAACGTGTGCTTCCTCTGAGTGTTGATACGATTGGCAAACGTGCACAGGGCGCAGCAGGCCATACCAATCTGGAGTCACCTATGCCAGGGACGGTGATCAAAGTGCTGGTTGAGGAAGGCCAACAGGTCGAGGAGCACCAGCCGCTGGTCGTTCTTGAAGCGATGAAGATGGAGCATATCGTTGCGGCACCCTACCACGGAGTCGTGCGAAAACTGCCGTACACTGCTGGCGCGCTGGTCGCGAAAGGTGCCGTGCTGGTTGATCTTGAGGCAGCTGGAGAGGAATAATACGAAGCATGGAGCAATCTGTTGTGATCGTCGGCGGCGGACTGGGTGGTCTCTCTGCGGCCATTCACCTCGCAGCTGCAGGGCGCCGTGTTACCTTGTTGGAGAAGAATGCTCGGCTCGGTGGCAAGGCCAATCTCATTGCTGAACAGGGGTATGTTTTTGACACAGGTCCGTCGTTGTTTACGATGCCCTGGGTTGTGCGTGAACTGTATGAGGTTGCCGGGAAACGCCTCGAGGATGACCTCGAGTTGGTTCAGCTTGAGCCAACCTGTCGTTATCAGTGGCTCGATGGCACAACGTTCAACGCTTTCCAGACGCTCCCGTCGCTTCTTCAGGAAATCGAACGTCTCGAACCACGCGATGTCGAGGGCTTTCTGCGCTTTGTTGCATACACACGACGGATCTATGACGCCGTTGCTGAGCCATTCTTGAAGAGTCCGTTTGACGGTTTAGGTGATTTGATAACCCCGGCGCTCATGCGTGATTCGTGGAAGATTGATTCGCTCCGCACCGTTGATGCGTCGGTACGGAGCTACTTCCATAGCCCTTACTTGCGGCAGGTTTTTAACCGATACACCACGTACAATGGCTCATCACCCTACCGCGCCCCAGCCACGTTCAATATCATTCCGTATGTGGAGTTTGCCGAAGGTGGTTGGTACATCAAAGGTGGTATCTATGTTTTGGTTGAGGCTTTGATGCGTCTGGCACAGGAGCTTGGTGTCGATATTCGTACCGAGGCACCCGTGACTAGTATCGATGTTGAGCAGGGCAGCGCTCGGGGTGTGGTGGTTGCTGGCGAGGAGCGGATTGCAGCAGACCAAGTTGTTGTCAACGTCGATCCACACTATGCCTATCAACATTTGCTCCCACCCAAAAAACGTGCAACTCAGCTGCTACGACCTGAGTTGTCGTGCAGTGGTTTTGTGCTATTGCTTGGTGTTGATCGTACCTACGAGCATATCGCTCACCATAACATTTTCTTTTCACATGACTATCCAGGTGAGTTTGCCGCT